>JBKCVY010000371.1:0-6084 GCA_046317475.1 Cyanobacteriota bacterium
CTTTGGCGGCCATCCCCCCGAACCCCTCGCCGCCTACCTGGAGGAGCTGATCGACGCGGTGCGGCGTTCCACCGCGGCCGGCCTGCCCGCGGTGGGGATCGTTTTTGACGGCGATGGCGATCGGATCGCCGCCGTTGACGAAACGGGCCGCTTTTGCAGCACCCAGCTGCTCATGCCCCTGTTCATCGACCATTTGGCCCGGGCCCGGGCCCTCCCCGGCAGCGTGATCAAAACCGTCAGCGGGTCCGATTTGATGGCGCTGGTGGCGGAAGACCTTGGCCGTACGGGGTTGGAGAAACCGGTGGGCTTCAAATACATCGCCGCCGAGATGCTCGCGGGTGGGGTGCTGGTGGGGGGGAGGAGTCGGGAGGGGTGGGCTTCGGCATGCATCTCCCGGAGCGGGACGCCCCCTTTGCCGCCCTGCTGTTGATGGAGGCCCTGGTGGAGGGCGGCGTTCCCCTGGGCGCGCGCATCGATGCCCTGCAAGCCCGCTGTGGGGGCGCCGCCGCCTATGACCGGCTCGATCTGCGCCTGGCGGACATGGCCGCCCGCGCCCGACTGGAGGCCCGCTTGGCGGAGGCCCCCCCCGCCGAGGTGGCGGGCCAGCCCGTGCGGGAGGTGATCACCACCGATGGCGTGAAGTTGCGGCTGGGGCCCAGCCATTGGTTGATGTTGCGTTTTTCTGGCACGGAGCCCCTGTTGCGCCTGTACTGCGAGGCCCCCAGCGCGGCGCGGGTGGCGGAGGTGTTGGGTTGGGCCCGGGCGCTGGCGGAGGCGATTTGACCCCCCTGATCCCCCTGGTGATTGCCAGCGGCAACGCGGGCAAAGTGCGCGAATTCGCGGCGCTGCTGGCGGATCTGCCCCTGGCGGTGCGGCCCCAGCCGGAGGGGTTGGAGGTGGAGGAAACGGGCGCCACCTTCGCGGCGAACGCCCGGCTGAAGGCGGAGGCCGTCGCCCGCGCCACGGGGTGCTGGGCCCTGGCGGATGACTCGGGGTTGGCGGTGGAGGCCCTGGGGGGCGAGCCAGGGGTGCGCTCCGCCCGTTACGCCCCCACCGATCCGGAGCGCATCGCCCGGCTGCTGGCGGAACTGGCCGCGGCGGGCGCCGTGTCTCCAGAGCGGCGCGGCGCGGCGTTCGTCGCCGCCTTGGCCTTGGCGGATCCGGATGGGACGGTGCGGCTGGCGGTGGAGGGCCGCTGTGAGGGGGTGATCACGGCCTCGCCCAGGGGGGAAGGGGGCTTTGGCTACGACCCGGTGTTTCTGGTGCCCGAACTGGGCCTCACCTTCGCCGAGATGGACAAGGCCACCAAGGGGCGGGTGGGCCATCGCGGCCGGGCCTTCGCCGCCCTGGAACCGGGGCTGCGGGGGCTGCTGGGGGCGGAGTGAGGGACGACTCGGGAGAGGGCTGCGCCGATGGTCCGCGCCGCACCCGGGCCTGATGGCGAGGCCACCCCCCCATCCTCGAACTGCGCGCCCGCCGGGCCTGAACTCGACGCGGCCCTCCAACACTTCGATCCCCAGAAGTCAATCATCACCCTGCAACTGCAGAGCGGCCTGCCGGGAGGCCTGGGCCCCACACCCTGATCGAAGCGCCCCAGGGATACTGGAGACCTGAGACGTCCCGCCCCCTTGGCGAACGCTGCCGCCACCGCGCCCCAGCCCACCGATCCCGCCCCCCCGGCCGCTGACTCCAGCGCCACGCCGCCCCCCTGGGTGGACAGCGGCCATCCCCTCGGCCGCCTGATCGCCGCCCTGCTGGCGATCGGTCCCTTGCGGCGGGTGCTGTTCTGGCAGGCACGGGGGGTGATCATCCGCACGGCCGAGCGCAACGGCGTCGCCTGGCGCCAGCGGCGGGAGGAGCTGCGGGCCGCCGCCGAACCGCTGCTGGCCGCCTGCACCGATCCGGCCACCGTGGTGCCCGTCTACTACCGCGCAGCCTTCCACGCCTACCCCGAGGGCAACCTCTGCTGGCTGGCGGCCTGCGAGGCGGAGCAGGCCACCGCGTCGATGGCGCTGCGGGTGTGGCCCAAGGAGACGCTGACGCCGGAGCAGGCCCAGGGGCGCCTGCGGGCGGCGATCTTCGCGGCGATCGAGCCCAGCCTCACCGGGCCGGTGCACGACGCCCTCGACCTGGGCTGCTCCGTGGGGGTGAGCACCCTGGCCCTGGCCGACTGGCTGGCGCACCGCCAGGCCGCCCACGGCGGCGCGCCCGTGCGGGTGGAAGGCCTGGATCTCTCACCCCAGATGCTGGCGGTGGCGCGGGTGCGCGACCGGGACGGCCGCATCGCCGCCTGGCACCACGCCGCGGCCGAGGCCAGCGGCCTGCCGGAGGCCAGTGTTGACCTGATCACGCTGCAGTACGTCTGCCACGAGCTACCGGCCTCGGCCACCCGCGCCGTGCTGGCGGAGGCGGCCCGGCTGCTGCGGCCTGGCGGCGTCATCGCCCTGGTGGATCAGGACCCCGAATCCGCCGTGATCCGCCGGCTGCCGGCGCCGATCGGCACCCTGCTCAAGAGCACCGAGCCCTACCTGGAGGACTACTTCCGCCTCGATCTGGCCGCCGCCCTGGGCGAGGCTGGCTTCACGGAGGTGCGGCGCCAGGCCTGTGATCCGCGCCACCGGGTGATGGTGGCCACCCGGGCTCAGCCCACCTCCAAATCCCCAACAGCGCCGATCCACTGATGGAGGGTCCAGTCCACGGCGCCAGAGCGCACCATGGGATCGTCGTGCATCAGGGCCTCGGCGCGGGCGTAATCCTCCGCCTCCAGGAGCAGCAGGCCACCGCCGCCAGGTTGGCCCTGGCCATCCACCAGGTAGCCGCTGCTGATCCTCACCCCCCGCTCCCGCAACCCCGCCACCCAGGCGCGGTGGGCCGCCAGGTGGGGGAGCATCGCCGCATGGGGCTGCTGGAAGGTTTCGTGCTTAATGAACCAGGGCATGGCGCGTGGCGAGGTCCCTTGGCACGGGGTGGGTCCGGAACCGAGCTGATTCTGGGCGCACCCTCCCGGCGAGGTTGCTTGTCCTGGGCCGAGTGCTGACCCCCCCTTGTCTGGGCTCGCCCCGATGGGCCCCTGATCGGCATGGCCCCCACGGACGGCTGGCAGGCACCAATCGCCGAGCAGCGCAACGGTTTCGCTCCCCTCTGCCCCGATCTTTTGGTGGAGCTGGCGAGTGCCAGCGGCGAACGCCCCCGCGACCTCACCGCCCTGCGCCAGAAAATGGCCGTTGATCAGCGCACTGGCGCCGGCCTCAGCGGGCCGTTGATGGCGGCGGAGCGGACGGTGGAGATCTGGGACCCGCTGGTGGATCCGCCGGTCCCTCCGCGGCGAATGGAAGCGGCCGGCCGCCGGGAGGGAGATCCCGATTTCCACAGGCTGCAGGTGGAGTTGGAGGAGATCTGGGCGGGCTGAGCTGGAGCGGGCAGCAGCAGCGTGGTTTCCCTGCTGGATCAGGCCCGGCAAGGAGCCAAGGCGGTAGTGCCGGCTCCCAGGACCAGAATGATGGTGTTCTGCTTGCAGGTCGCGTCAGGCCTGCGGCGTGATGAGCTTCAATCCTGGGAACGCCTGTCGGTAGCGGCGACCGTCCCGAGTGAGCAGGGCCAGGTTCTTCACCAGGGCATGGGCCCCGATCAGAAAGGCGGCCAGGATCCTTGGGCGGGTGCCACCACGCTTGCGGTAGGCGGCGTGGGCTCGGGCGGCGAGGCAGGCCGCCTCCCGCGGTATGGCCCGATCTCACCGTAGATGATGGCGTTGAGCGCCACGGGCCCTGATCTCGCCAGTGCACCAGTTGGCGGCGGCTCCAGTCGCTCCGGCGTGGATCTCCGGTCGCCACGTCGAGAATCACGTTGGTGTCGACCAGCACCATCAACGTTGTTCGCCAGCCTCGCTCTCTCCGCGGGTGAGGGTCAGGAGTTGATCGGTGCTGAGTTTGGTGCGAAGTCGCGCCTGCCGCAGTCGCTGCACCGCCTCCTGGCCGCGACTGGGCTGGCCGTTGTCTTGTTCCAGAACTACCCTGTCCCCTCCCTCCACGACGTGCACCTCGGTGTGGGGCAGCAGGCCCCAGCGTTCGCGAATGGCCTGGGGGATGGTGATCTGGCCCTTGCTGGTGACTCGCATCGCCATCTGAGGCAAGCAGTAAGAATCTTATTGGTCCTTCCGTCGATGGCCTCTCGCCATGACAGGTGCTCCAGCTGCCCGAGATCACTTCCAGGCCGCCAGGCGAGGGCACTGTGCAGTAGATCGCTCAGCAGGAGAAGGGTTTGCGGGGCTGGCTGGCCTCGCGCTCGCGGCTGATCCGCAGGGCGGCCTGATTGAGCACGGCGCCCACCTGGGCCTTGAGCAACGGCAGGGGCTGGGCGATCGGCTGGCTCCATCTCAGCCAGAAAGCGCTTGCGCTTGCGGCGCTTTTTGGACCTCGAATGCTCATCGTCACCCAAGCCGAACTGCTTGATGCCCATCCAGCTTGCCAATGCCTGCGAGCACGTGGCCGTTCTCGCTTGGAGCGCTGGTTTTTCCCCAGAGTCTTGCTCGTCTGGCGTCAAGCCAGCGGAGGCTTAAACCCCCACTGGCTTGAGCCTGGCCCGCGCTCATCACGACCCCTGGGAAGGCAATGCCTGAGGCTGTCTCAGCTAAATGTCAGGAGTGGCGGCGGGGTTTGCCGATGTTGTCATTGGAGCTGGAGAAATGACTTTACAATTTAGCAATGGTTGACGTGAGCGTGTAAAGCAAAACAAGCCGCATGAAATTACCAAGTCAGTAAGCTAAACCTGGCCATTTGGGGTAGTGTGACACTTTTGAGGGTGAATGTCTTCGCCGATTTTTGCCGGGCTCACAAGATCATGAGTCAATAACATATAATTGTGGCGGTCCCTGCTAGATGAGAGAAGTCTCTAACGCAGGGCGTGAACCTGCCTATGCGGCCCCAGCCGGCCTCGCTCTGCGCTGAGGGGACACTTCAGGGCTGCGAAGGCCCAAGCTCCCTACTCAGGCGCTCCAGGCTGGGGATCACGACAACTGCCAGCAACGAAATCCACCGACACCTCCACGCGGCGGCGTTGGCTGGCCAGGAGAAGGGGCCCGAGGGCTCCCCCCTCAGCGTCGGTCAGGATTCCGCCCACGGCGCTTCGCCTGAAATCCCGCATGCGCTGGGCCCATGCTGGCTACGCCCCGTCCCCTGGAGAGCCTGTGCGGCCATGACTGGGCCACCGGGCAGCTGGAGACCACCCTTCAGCGCCGGCGTCGCTCTGCGCTGGCCTGCGCCTCATTCCCGAGCCATTCACCGTGCGCTGAGAGGCCAATCCAGACGCCGTGCTGGAGCGGGCCGCATCCTGATTGGAGGCCCTGCTGGAGATGGCTGTGGCCACCGGGTTGGAGGGTGGCGGCGCGGCTCACCCCGCCACAAAACTCCCGTGCAGGCCGTGGGGCAGGGCCAGGGGCAGCTCCAGCACCGCCACCTCCGCCATGGAAGCGGCGTCGAGGATCACGAGGTCGCTGGCGCAGCGGGCGCCGTTCCACACCACCGTGAGCACCCAGCCGTCGTCCTCCGCCGTGGCGCCGGGGCGGGGCACCATCAGGGGCTCGCTGACGAAGCCGCGGGGCGCTGCACTCCATACTCGGCTTTCGCCGCTCTCCAGATCGAGCTTCTGGATCGCCTGCAGGGGGTCGTTGCCTGTCTCCCGCTCGGCCACCGCCATCCAGGCCAGGCGGCCCCGTCGCCCCAGGCGCTCAGGATTCACCATGGCGAATTCACAGCAGCGGCTGCTCAGCCGATCGCTGCTCACCGAGCCGCTCACCAGATCCAGGCTGCAGCGCTGCAGCAGGCCTTCGGGGATCTGATCGAAATCCACCGCGCGGAAATCCGTGCCCGGGCCGATGGAGGGGAAATCGTCGTAGTAGATGCTCTCCACCACCACGGTGTCGCCCTCTTCCCAGGCGTTGAGGTGGTGAAACACGAAGCCCTCCGGCGCCGGCAGCACCCGGGGCTTCTGCCCCGCGTAGGCGCCCGAATCCCGGGGGATCAGCCAGAACTGGCCATGACTGCCTGGCTTGGACGCCAGGCATTGGGCCGCCCCCTTCAGCCCGAGGGC
>JBKCVY010000372.1:0-2219 GCA_046317475.1 Cyanobacteriota bacterium
TCATTATCCCTTTGCCTACAATCCTGACGATTGGCCTGTTCTCCAGGCCTATCTTTTGGCAAGCCGCGCCCCCGTGAATGAAGCGGTAGCTCGCTGGATTGCCTCCGTTTGGCAACCAGGCGAGGAAATTGAGAGCTATGCCCTATTGCAGCGCTTGAATCTGGCCATTCATTCCCTGATTTCCTATCAACGGCGCGAGGAACCCGGCGTGCAGTCGCCCAACGAAACACTGACCAGCGCCAGCGGCTCCTGCCGAGACCTTGCCTTCCTGTTCATGGAAGCGGCGAAGCGCTTGGGATTCGCGGCCCGTTTTGTGAGTGGGTACAGCTGCACCTCCCATGCGCCGACAGACGGGGGGAGCACCCATGCCTGGGCGGAAGTGTTCCTCCCGGGGGCAGGCTGGAAGGGTTTCGATCCCACCCGGGGTGAGATCGTTGGGGCAGACCATATCCCGGTCGCCGTTGGCCGATTGCCCCACTTCGTCCCTCCGATCGCGGGCTCCTTCAGCGGAGAGGAAGAATGGCCATCCATGGAGGTAGCCGTCACGGTTGAACGCCTTTCGTCTTAGGCCAGATCCCTCCAACTGGCACGATCTCTTCAAGACTTCTTGACACAGTTTGAAGAGGCCGGTAATTTTTTTCCAATCCACCTTCTCCCCTTTGGTGTTGGCCATGCGTGTGCTGCTGGTCTATGCCCGTTTCCCGAAAGCGTTCTGGAGCTTCGAGCGGGCCGTCTCCCTGATGGGCCACCGCGCCCTTCTGCCCCCTCTGGGACTGATCACCATGGCCGCCCTGCTGCCCAGGAGTGGGATTTCCGTCTGGTGGACTGCAACGTGCGCGAAGTGAGTGAAGCGGAATGATGATGGGCTGATCTCGTGAGCCTCTCGACAATCTTGGTGCACAAACGGGATCTCGCGCGTCAAATTGCATTGGCAAGCGGTCCAACCTTTCCGATGCCGTGGAAGGGCCTTTTTGCACCTCCACTCCCGATGCCCCCAAGATGCTGGGGTCGATTATCTCGTGATGGATGAAGGGGAAATCACTCTGCCTTACTTGGTGGATGCCCTGTCTCGGGGTGTGCGGCGGGGGCGGTTCACCGCCGCGGGGGAAATTCAGATATCACCACAAGCCCCATTCCTCATTTTGACCTGCTGGATCTCAATGCCTACGCCATGATGACGGTTCAATGTTCGCGAGTCTGCCCCTTCCAGTACAAGTTTTGCGACATCATCGTCCTCTTTGGCCGCAAGCCCCTGAAAAAAAACTCCCGGTGAGTTGATCGCGGAACGGGACAGCCTCCAGCACCTCAACTGGCGAGTTGAAAGTTTTTCTTGTGGATGGCAACTTCATCAGAAACAAGAGGAATGCAAGACTGTCGCCACCCGAGTTGGCCGCAGGGCAACGGCACAACGGCTATTCATTCTCTCTCATGTCTAAAGGCTCCGTTGATCTTGCCAACGATGAAGATCTGCTGGATCTCCTCGTTGACAGTGGCTTCAACCGGGTTTTTCTTGGCATTGAGACCCCAGACACCGAAAGCCTTCAGAGTGCCAATAAACGGCCAAATACCCTTGATGGTGATGACTGGATGCATTCTGGGATTTGATGGCGAGAAACCGGGATCCCTCTCACCATGGAGGGCATCCTTCAGGCCCTGCCAAATGCGGCCCTCTGGCATCGCCTGGGTCAAGAACAGTGCCCGTGAACCTGGAGACGGGGTTCGATGCGGGCGGCCAAACCAACCTGCTCAACTTTTAGCCCAGCAGGCCAATGACGGAGATCGCCAGGGAATGCATCGACGCCTTTGATGTGCTCAATGAGCCCAGCAACGATCTGAGGCGAATCCATGATTACAGTGGCACATTGGGCAGACAACAACACACGCCGAGATCGTCGCATCAAAGATTCTTTGCCCACATGAGCCGTCCCCAATCCTTGGCAGGGGCCCTCACCCTCTTCTGGAACCAGGGTGTGCGACACGGCAGCCGTTGGCTGTTCTGGAACCATCTCTAGGACATTATGCTGAAACATCCGCAAATTCTTGATTAATACTCTGGATGATCCTTGTGAATAAACATTAACTGGAGGTTGGCTCCGTGGTGCGGGAGCGGGAGACCCGCCAGCTTGGCCTGGAGCCGTGCCACCGCCTGCACCGCTGACGGTGGTTGGGTGACCAGGGGACGAGATGGCCCGAGGCGCAGTCTGCCCTGTCAGCCCCGT
>JBKCVY010000373.1:0-2675 GCA_046317475.1 Cyanobacteriota bacterium
ACCTAGAACAAATGCTCACCACCCTGCGTCGGAGCCATATTCTTCGCAGCCTCCGGGGTCCCAAGGGGGGATACCAGCTGGCCCGCCCGCCGGGGCAGGTGCGGCTGGCGGAGGTGGTGGCTTGCCTGGAGGGGGAACCCGCCCCCCCCTCAGCCACCCGCCAATCCCCTGAATTCCAGGTGCTCTGCCAGCTGGAGGACCAGCTGTGGCAAGCCCGTCAACAGGTGCTCCAGGAAACGACGCTGCAGGACCTCCTCGACCAGCGCGACAGCATCTGCCAGTCGCAGCTCATGTATTTCATTTGAGCCCCTCAAGACGGTTGAGGCGCGGCGATCCCCCAGGGCCGATGGGTCTGGGACCCCTGGCGCTGGCGCTGGCGCTGGCGGCGCCGGAGCCGGCGCGCCTGGCCCCAGGCCAGGGCGGCGCCGATGGCGGGCAGGGGGGCGGGAACGGGCCGATACTCGCGCAGCTCGCCCTGAATCCCATTGGCCTTGTTGCTGACGTAGATCGCCCCATCAGGACCAACGGCCAAACCGGTGGGCTCGGTCAACCCCGTAATGATGCGCTCCCGCTCGCCCGTTGGGGTGACACGCCAGATGCCGCCATTGCCCACCAGGCTAGAGATATCTGAACTGTACTCAAGCACGTAGATATTGCCGAGATTGTCTGCAGCAACATCAGTGATCAAAGTGAAATCGGTTGCAAAATATGTGGGATTTACCACCCCGTCCGTTGCGTAGACACTGGCGGAGCGCATTGGGAATGGATACCCTGTGAACTGTCCAATCAGTAGCTGGTTGGTGAGGGGGTCCACGGCCAGGCCTGTCGGCACCGAGCTGGGGGGGATACTGGGTTCATCCGGGAAGAGAATGGAGCGCGGTGGTGGGAGCGGCGGGAAGGCGAAGCTGGAAAGGATGGGGAATGTTCCGTCCAATGGATTGGCGCTGGGATCCAGGGTGATCAATGCGTTGGCGCCCGCATCAGTGACGAATAATCGGTTGCCAAAGGACTGGAGCGCGTAGGGGTTGGTGGTTTTGTCCTTGCCGTCTGGATTGGCGTCCCGTTCATAGATGCCTAAGTTGGCACGGGTTTGCCAGCCCTTGTTGGCCAGATCAATGGTCACCACTTGAGCGAAAGGGGAACTTTGAAGGGCCGGCGCATCGAGCAGGCTGGTGCTGCCGCCCAGGCCAAACACACCCAACAAGCCCGTAGGGCCGCCCGTGGTGAGATCGGCCAAGCCGGTGCCATCGGCGCCTGAGATCTGGGCGATCGACGGCAGGCCCGGCAACACGCGGCTATAGGTTTGGTTGGCAAAATTCCAAGCGCCGATGGCCCCGCTGGTACCAAAGCAGTAGGGTGTGGTACCAATGGACACGCAATTGCTCTGGTCCGCCAGGGGCTCGCCGCCTGAGCCGGCCTCAACCACGAGCAACTGGTTGCCGCTCACGAGTAGACCCCGAGGGTTGGGCAGGTCTTGCGCGAGGAGGCGAAAGGTGTAAGAAGGCGCAGACTGGGCCTGCGCCCCAAGAGATAGCAGGCATAGAGACGCAAAAGCGGCCGAGACGGACTTGGCGAAAGAGCATGACAAAGAAGGCATTTTTCTTGCTGGAGACATTCAATAATTCAGTGATCTGATATGAATTCTATCTCATGGGCCAGCCGCTTGGACTGGTTCCTCCCTCAGGCTTTTGTAGTTTGGGTTACGTAAATGTCGAAATAGCGGTTTGTCTTCACCCTGGACAATCGATTGGTGTTTGGCAGGGTTCAATGATCCAAATGGCGCTCACCGCTGCCATCGGCGCCGAGCTAGCTGCGTGTCCAAGGGCACTTGACTAAGGGCCCTTGACCAAGGGCTGCTTTCAATTCCCCTCCCAAGGGCACCGTCCGATACCGCCTTGCAAAGCCGCCGTCCCCACCGGGTGTACCGGGCCTGAACGGCCCGGCCCCACCCTTGGCAGTGGTCCAGCGCCGATGGCCTCTCTCCGAGTGCCGGCTGGGCGGGGATCCAACCGCCCCGTACCCCAGATCTTCAAGGCGCCACGGTGGGGGAGCGGCGGCAAATCCGTCCACCTCGTCAGTCCCACGCCCGCTGTGACAGGCTTTGGTCATGCTCCCGCCCCCGCGATGACCGCCGCCCCGTCCCGCTCCGACGCCGCCGCGGCCGCCGGCCGTGCGGCGTCCTCTCCGGCCCAGGCCACCGACCCCCGCTTCGACACCGTCATCCACCGCCGCCCCACCCGGAGCGTGCGCGTCGGTGACATCTGGATCGGAAGCCGCCATCCGGTGGTCGTGCAGTCGATGATCAACGAGGACACTCTGGACGTGGAGGGGGCCACCGCTGGCATCCGCCGCCTCCACGAGGCCGGCTGCGAAATCGTGCGGCTCACCGTGCCCTCCCTGGCCCACGCCAAGGCCGTCAAGGAGATCCGCCAGCGCCTGGAAGACACCTACCGCCCCGTGCCCCTGGTGGCCGATGTGCACCACAACGGCATGAAGATCGCCCTGGAGGTGGCCCACCATGTGGATAAGGTGCGCATCAATCCGGGTCTCTATGTCTTCGATAAGCCCGATCCAAAGCGATCCGACTTCAGCCCGGAGGAATTCACCGCCATTGGGGACCGCATCGCCACAACCCTGGAACCCCTGGTGAGCCTCCTCAAGGACCAGGACAAGGC
>JBKCVY010000374.1:0-2006 GCA_046317475.1 Cyanobacteriota bacterium
CGGCTGCGGGACCTGGAGGCGGTCTTGGGGACACGTCCACCTGGCGAATGAAGGAGGGCGGCTAGGCGATGGTGGCCATCGGTTTCGTCCCGGGCACCGCCTTTACCATGGAGACGTCTCGGGAGGCGTGGCCGCTCCCCCCTGTCCGCCGGTGGCGTCCTGATGGCCCGTCGACCCTCGAATCCATCGCACCACTGGTCTGGCCCCGTACTCGCAGGCTTGGCCGCGTTTGCGGGGGTGGTGCTGCTGGGAGCCGCACTCCTCTCGGTGGCAGAGAGCCGCAGGCCACCATCGCCGCCGCCTGGCCTCCAACAGCCCCCTCAGCCAGGCCCCACCGTTCCCCCGGAGCCCAAGAGCCCGCCTTCGGCGGACCCGATCGCGCCGCTCCGCTCCTCTGAAGCCATCCAGCGCGCCTTCCGAGCCAAGACCACCGATCGGCAGAGCTTGCCCGGATTCATGGCACAGGCCAGGCCGGCCCTCTGGAGAGTGGCCGATGCGGACACCACCATCTACCTGTTCGGCACCATTCACCTCCTGCGTCCAGGTCTCGAGTGGTTTGACGCCGAACTTCAGCAAGTCTTCGCGACGTCCTCCGAACTGGTGGTGGAAGCGCTGGAGACCGATCCAACAAGGGCGGCGGGCCAGCTGCTGTCGCGCGCCATCGATCGCGATGGGCCGCCCCTGAGCCAAAAGCTAACGGCGGCTGCTGCGCGACGCTATCGAACGGCGATGCGGAGGCTGGGATTATCCATCGATGATTTTGAACAGTTGGAGCCTTGGTTTGTCACCATGTTCATCTCAAACATCATGCTGCAACAGTTTGGTTACGGCGCAGGCGTGGATGAGGCCTTGGTCGAGCAAGCGCTGGCGTCCGGAAAGCCCGTGATTTCATTGGAAACAATGGACTTTCAGCTGTCAATTTTCGACCAAATGCCTGAGCGATCCCAACTCAGACTGCTGGATGAAACCATCGCGGGTTTGGATCAACCGCCCAGGGAGCTCGAACGCATCACCCAGTTGTGGGCAACCGGTCAAGCCGAAGCATTGGCGATTGGCAGGGGGGACACCACCAGGACCATCCCTGGACACTACAGCGCGTTGATCACCAAGCGAAACAAGCGGTGGACGGACTGGCTGGTCAACCGTCTCGATAGGCCAGGCAAGGTTTTCGTCGCCGTGGGCGCTGCCCACTTTGCCGGCGATGAGAGCGTGTTGCGCATGCTCAGGGCGCGCAATTTCAAGGTGACACGACTGCGTTGAAAGGGACCGGAGCAGATCCGAAGGGATCACCCCCTGGGAATGCATCAGAGTGCTGCATGGCGCAGACCTGGTCATGTGCGCCGCCGCCGAGTTGGAGCGGCGTTACGAACGAATCTTTGGATATCTGCATGATGATCTCAGTCGCAAGCTCCCATCCCTTGGCCTGGCCTTGTCCGTTCTGCTCCCCAGCGGCACGGACCGCCTCCATGCCCGTACGGTGCTGGCTCCAGCGGCTCCCTTGCGCCGCTGGCGACTGATCGACGTGAAGGATGGGGAAGCCTCCACGCCCAGGTTGGCCAAGCCCATGGGCCTGGACGAACGGGTGCTGGCGTATGTGCTCGGGGATACGCGGGAGGACGCCCGCATCGCTGAAGCCCTCTCCCCACCGGGAGCGCCTGCCAGCATTCTGCCAACCACGCCCCGACGCACGGCTGATCGGGCACGCTTGCGCCAGCTGGTGAACGGCTGGGACGGGGGCTCCCAGGCCGGTAGCCGACCGCTTCTCTACCTGTTTGGCCCACCAAGCTGTGGCGCGGAGGACGTGGTGCGTGAGATGGCCGCGGAGCTCGGCATGGCCGTGTTGAGTGCCAATCTCCAGTCCCTGACCCATGGCGCCCACGACGTCTCCGAAGCGTTGTTGCTGGTGTTTCGCGAGGCGTTGTTGCGTCAAGCGATCCTCGTGTTGCGGGATGGGGAGTCCATGCTGGATGGCGACCATGGGGGAACCGGCCAGCGGACCCTGGAGC
>JBKCVY010000375.1:0-1619 GCA_046317475.1 Cyanobacteriota bacterium
ACATAAACCGGCTTGAGCTGGGGCCCTAGCCATGACCCCTGGTGGAGGGCCATCAACCAACGGAAGCGGGCCATCGGAAGGGTGGTCCAGGCCTCCAGCAGGCGAAACATCACCCCGCTGGCGGCCGTGAGCAACAGGGGAACCAGGGCCACCAGACCTACGCGCCGATGGACCCAACGGTCGCCTGGGCGGATCTGTCGGCCGCGGGCCCCAGCCCGCAGCAGCTGCCCCCCCGTCACCAGCAGCCCCACCAGACCCAGACCCATCGCCAGCACGTAGTACGGCTCCAAGGGCTTGGCGAGAAAGCCGCCCGCATGGATGTCAAACAGCCGATTCGCCAGCGCTTTCGGCCAGCCCCACCAACTGCGCCCCAGGCGTCCGGCCACCCCCGTTGCAGCCGCCAACAGCAGGGGCGCCACCAACACGGGGGCCAGGCGACGGTGCAGGCCCCGCGGCGACAACAAACGGTAAGTAACCATGCCAGCCATAGGGGCCTCTGGGGAACTCTGCCGATGCTCAACAGCCCGCCACCCCCGCATCAGCCCTCGCCGCCTTCTCCGCCCTCCCCACCTTCTCCGCCTTCATCCTTCTCCTCCCGATCCCCGTTTTCACCCTTCATGGGCTGGCCCTGTTGGGGAGCTGGATTGGTTTTGAGTTCGTCTCCCCCCTGCTCCCCCGCCTCCGGGCCCGCTCCGCAGCCCGTTAAAGCGGCAACCAGACCGGTGGTGGCGAGGAAAAGCGCAACGGACTTGCGAGGCATGGCCACATCGAAAAGGATTCAAACTGTAGAGGTGCTTGCCTGCCCCAAGGACTGGGTTCATAGAACGTCAAAGGCAACCTTTCGCCAAGGCAACACGTCCTCATGGCAGTGCTTCGCCGCGAGGGGGCCAGCCTTCCGGTCCATCGCCGCACCCGGCGTTGACGCCCCATCCCTAAGGTTGCCGGGGCTCAATGGATGCGCCGTGACCTCGATCGACTGGCTCTGGATCCTGCATCCAGCCCTGATGGTGATCCTCGCCTACCCGCTGCTGGGGATGGCGCTGCTCCAGGCCCGCCGCACCCGCCTGCGGCGCCTCGGCCAACGCCGGCTGCCCGCCAGCAGCGGCACGGACCATGCCAGTTTGGGCGCCACCTTGGCGGCGGTGGTGGTGGCGGTCTGCCTGGTCGCCCTGGGGGTGGTGATCACCACCCACGGCCCCCTCGCCCAGTTCTCCGGGGGCGTGGGACGGCTGGCCGCCCTGGCCTTGGTGGGCCTTGGCACAGCGGGGGCGCTGGCGGCGCTCCTGCGCTCCCGCGGCGGCGCGGCCCGGGCCGTCTTCGCCCTGCTCACTTGGATCGGCCTGCTGGGTCTCGGCAGCCAACCCGAGGTGTGGCGCCTGAGCGACAACCCCCTGTCCGCCACCTTCTGGCAATCGCATTACTGGGGCGGGGCCGGCCTGACGGGACTGCTGCTGTTCGCGGTGGCGTCCCGACCCGAAATCCAACGGCAGCCCCGCTGGCGCCGTTGGCATGTGGGCGCCAGCGTGCTGGCGGGGGCGCTCTTCCTGGCCCAGGCGATTACCGGCAGCCGCGACCTGCTGGAAATTCCCCTGAGCTGGCAAAAACCGACCATCCAGGCC
>JBKCVY010000376.1:0-6713 GCA_046317475.1 Cyanobacteriota bacterium
GCCGTGGCCTGCAACGAGGCGGTGGAACTGGCTCACCGCTACAGCGATGAGCCAGGCCGGCGCATGATCAATGGGGTTTTGGGCCGGTTCACGGCCGCGAGGGTTTGACACGTCATGGTTTTTGATTGGTTCCAACGGCGCCTGGCGAAGCCGGCTCCTGAAGCGGTGACCGCCGAGGAAGCGGCCACCGCCCCGGAAGTGGCGCCCGCCGAGGAGGTGGCGCCCGCCGAGGAGGTGGCCCCCGCGGCATCTCCGGATTCCCCCGCCCCTGCGGCGGGCCCGTTGCCTGCCGTCGCGACGGAGGCCCCAGCCTCCCCTCCCCCATCCGCGGAGGCGGGTGGAGCCACCCCCAGCCCCGCGGTCATCGACAACGATGCCCTGGCCTGGGCCCGTGAGGCCTATGCCCGGTTGAAAGCGGAGCAGCAGGCAGCCCGGCAGGCGCCAAGCCCAGCGGCGGAACCGGAACCCGCTCTCCAGCCTGATGGTGCGATGGAGCCAGAGCCGGAACCATCGCCAACGCCTCAGCCGGAACACACTCCAGAACCACAACCAGAACCAGAACCGCAGCTGGAGCTGGAGCCGAAAGCGTCCGAGCCCCCGGTTCAGCAGTCCTCCCTTTCGCTTCTGGAGCGCGCCGCCGCCGAACGACGGCAACGTCAGCGGGAGCTGGAGGCGGCTGGCGCGGGGCTGGCCCAGCCTCCCGCCGCGACCGTCCCGCCTGAACCTAAGCAGGTGTCGGCAGCCGCCGCCGAGGAGACGGAGCCCCGGCTTGGGGATTTTGATGAGGCCTTCACCTGGTCGGCGGAGGTGCTGGCGGCCCAGGGGCGACCGGTTGAGCAGGTGTCGTTGGAGGAGATCGACTGGCTGTCGCGGCTGCGCCGTGGCTTGGAAAAAACCCGGAAGGGTTTCGTCAGCCAGCTATTGGAGCGCCTGGGGGATGACCCCCTCACCCCGGAGGTGCTGGACGACCTGGAGGCCTCCCTGTTGCGCGCGGATGTGGGGGTTCAAGCCACGGATCAGGTGCTGGATGCCCTGCGGGCTCGCCTCAATCAGGAGGTGGTGGATGCCCATGAGGGCTTGCGTTTTTTGAAGGAACAACTGCGCGACCTTCTGGATCAACCCATTGCGACCAGCGGCCGCCCGCTCCTCGCCCCGGAGCGGGATCGCCTCAACATTTGGCTGATGGTGGGCGTCAATGGGGTCGGGAAGACCACCACCCTGGGCAAGTTGGCCAATTTGGCCGTGCGGAGCGGCTACAGCTGCCTGATCGCCGCGGCGGACACCTTCCGGGCGGCGGCGGTTGAACAGGTGCGCATTTGGGGAGAACGGAGCGGCGTGGCCGTGATCGCCAACCCCAGCGCCAACGCTGATCCCGCGGCCGTTGTGTACGACGCCATCGGTGCGGCGAAGGCCAAGGGGACGGAGCTGGTGTTGGTGGATACGGCCGGTCGCCTGCAGACCAAGCACAACCTGATGGAGGAACTGAGCAAGATGCGCCGCATCCTTGACAAGCTCGCCCCGGAGGCGGCCGTGGAGTCGCTATTGGTGCTGGATGCCAGCCAGGGGCAGAACGGCCTGCGGCAGGCGATGGCCTTTGCCCGCGCCGCCGGGCTCACCGGTGTGGTGATCACCAAGCTGGATGGCAGTTCCCGGGGAGGGGTGGCCCTGGCGGTCTGCCGGGAAGTGGGTTTGCCGATCCGCTTCATCGGTGCCGGAGAGGGGCTGCGCGACCTCCGGCCCTTCAACAGCTTTGAGTTTGTGGAGGCCCTGCTGGCCACCTGAGGTTCAGGGGATGGGGCACGGTTGCCGTTGGCGGGTCTGTCGAGGGCTTTCCCCGCTCCAATGCCGGTAATCGGCGGAGGTCATCCCCGACGCCGCCAGTCCCGACGCCACCATCAACGCGGCGATGCCGCGGGGATTCTGGTCGGGATCGAGCAACAGGGATTGCAGGCGCCGCAGGCGCAGTCGTTTGGCTTCCGCCATGGGGGAGTGGCCTAGTTCCTGCAGGAAGCTGTAGTGCAGCTGCCTGGGCGACACCTCCATCGCCTCGCTCAGATCCAACACGCTGAAGCGATCCTGGAGCCGCGTCGCCATCCACTCCCGAGCCAGTTGCACCATGGCTCGACGGCGCCGGGCGGTGATGCGCTCCCGGTTGGGCGGTTGCTCCCACCAAAGCGTCCAGGCCCGCAGGGCATCCGTGAGTGCATCAGCGGCATGGTCGCCTCCTGGCGTCCGCTCCACCGCGGCATGGACCATCCACCGTGCGCAGGTGAGGATGCGCTGCTGCAGCGGTCCCTCAGAGAGGAGCGGCGTGCAGGGGCCAGCGGGCCGGCGGTGAAGTCCCTCGGGAATCAGGATGGAGAGGCCCTCCAGTTCCTGGCTGGTGTCACCCACCATCGCATCGCCGCTGTGAAACAGCAGGCCCGTGCCTGGCTCCGCCACCCAGGGCACCCCGTTGACGCACTCCCGCATGATTCCCCTCAGGGGGAGCCACAACACACTGCCTTGCGGCTGGTGCCGGACCATCCGTAGCCGCCCGCGCCCCCGCAGGTGCACCACTGTGTAGCCGCCGATGTCCGCGCGGCGAAAGTGGGCCTGAAAGGGCCGTTTGGGGGACAGGAGCTCGCTGCGGTGATGGCCCAGGGTGGAGCCGACGGCAGCCTGCCAACAGTCGAAATCCTCCGTGTCCAGGAGGGTGACGAACCCCTCGTCCTGGAGCGGCAGGCATGGGGCGGGACCAGAGAAGCGGGGCAAGAAACGTTTACGAATCAGGATTATTCTGCCCGGAAGAAGGAGATGGTTTCCTCGCGGACTTGAAGCCCATTGCTTTCAGTTTGCTCCGATCTGGCCGTTGGCCCTGCTTTGGGAGCCCTCCTTCTCTCGGGGAGCAGTGTTCTTGGGGGGAAGGGACAATCCAGATCTGGGGTTGGCAAGCCAATCGTTGGAATCATGATAATTTTGGTATTGAAGTTCCACCGGCAGATAGGATTTTTCAGTGACTTTCCGCAAATGTCAGTGAAACGCAAGTTTGCCTTCTTTACCGCTGGCCTGATCGCCAGTGGCCTCTGCATCGCCCCTGTCCAGGCGGAGACCCTGGCCCGCGCCAACGGCCGCTGCGTCCTCAAAGATGACGGCTACGAGGCTTTCAATGGGTATTGCACCGTCAAGCAGAAGCAGAACGGCCCCACAACCATCTTTGTGGTTGATCTTGACAACGGTCTGCGATTCCGCTTCTCCGGTCCAACGCGGCAACAGCTCCATGTGGAGACCGCTTCGGGCCTGGTGCAAAACGTGCTGTTTGAAGACCAGGGCAGCAAAGGTGTCTTCACATGGAATGACGGCAACAGCACCCACCGGCTCTCGGTCAAGACCGATGTGGTGACCAATCCCAATGCCGATTTCGATGACCATCCCAGCACGTCCACCGGCGCATCGGTGGCTGGCGCCGCGGTGGGAGCCCTGCTTGGCGCCCTGCTCTCCGGGGGCAAGCCGGCCGGTGGCCCTTCCGGAGCCGTGGGCCAGCCCGTGCCTGATTTGCAGTATCTGATCGGCGGCGATCCTGGCGTTGTGGAAAGTCGCTTGACGGGTTCCGGTTATATCTATATCCGCACAATGCCCGGGGAAAATGGATCGGATTCCTATTGGAAGCGTGGGGCGAGCTGTGTGGATGTGCGCCGCGTCTTGAACCGCTACCAATCCTTCACCTACACCAATCCGGGAAATTGCCAGTGAACCCCCAGCGGCCTTGAGGCAGGGTGGGGTCCACGCCGCCGCGAATTCCCGCGGGGCGTGGACCCCGGGTACACCCCGGCACCTGTGAGAGCGCGGAGATCCCAGTTGGTGCAAGGGGTAGCTCCCACTGGCGACCGGTTGTCCAGAGGTCCCCTAAACGTGATCCAGTCCGAATCACGTTTCTGCCTGACCGCATCCTTTCCATTGAAGGTGGACCAGACGTGAGCATTGATAACGATCTCGAAAAATCGAGATCTCCCTGAGGGTTGCGGGCGAAAGCCTGGCGGCGGGCGTACCTTCAGTTATGTCTACCTCAATTTGTAAAACGAAACCCTTTACATCAATCCCTCCAGTAGGCAGTTCCTACTGGATTGCGGTGCCGGCTATGAAATGAACTTTGCCCAGCTCTTCCTGCACGGTTCGCAAACCCTCGAGGAGTTTATGGGCGAGCGTGAGGGGGGAAGAGGGGTCACCCTGGACTAGGTCCCGGGACCGTTGCCCGTTCTGGGGGCCCTCAGCGCTGAATTCCGGAGGGCGGTGGGGGGATGTGTTCCCCCCATCCGCGGCTGGGGGCACGATGGAGAGGCATCCCCACCACCCCGTGTTGATCCGCATGGATGATCCCCTCTCCCCCACTCCCCGTCGCCGCCGCTCCAACCCCATCGCGCAGGTGATCTCCTTACCGGCGTTGTTCGCGATTGTTTTGGGTTTGGTGGTGTTGGCGGGCCTGGCCCTGTTGCCCACGCTGGTGTGGCAGACGAATCCTTTGCTTTGGCGCCAATTGCTGCGCATGCAAGGGGGCGCGGTGGGATTGGTGGTGGGGGCGGTGCTGGGGTTCCTGGTGGGTCGTTTTCTGGGCCCCCGCCGCTGATCCTTGGCCGGCTGCCCTTCGTTTCCCCTGAAGTCCGGATGGAAACACCCAGCCAGACCAATAAATTGCCAAGATCTCCAGACATCTCTAGCTGGCCAACTCCTCGTTGAGTTTGCTGGCCTTATCCCCATGGGCATTGCTGGGCAACCACTCGTTCTCATCCTTCCGCCTGTTGTCCTCTGCGTTCTGGCCCAGTGGTATGTCCACAGCGCCTTTCATGGCCGCGCCAAGCTGCGCCTCCGTTCCCGTCGCACGGGGGCGGAAGCTGCCCAGGCGATCTTGACCACAGCTGGCGTGCGGGGCGTGCGGATCGAATACCAGCAAGGGTGCCGCCTGGATTATTACGACCCCTTCTTCAAAACGTTGCGGCTCTCCCCTGTTGTGTTTGAAGGGCAGTCCATCGCCGCCATCGCCCTGGCGGCCCATGAGGCGGGTCATGCCATCCAGGACAAAATGGGGTATGCCCCGTTGCGGTGGCGCTCCGTTCTGGTGCCCCTATGCCACTTGGGAAATATGGTGTGGTTTTGGCTGTTCCTGGTGGGCTTTGCCCTCCGTCAGCTTTCCGCCGCGCCCGTGATGCTTTGGATCGGCATCACCGTGTTGCTGAGTGTGGTGCTGATTGAGTTGTTCACCTTGCCGACGGAATTCCATGCCTCCCGCCAGGCGAAAGCTGTCTTGGTGGGCTCTGGACTTGTGTCCAATCGGCGAGAGGCCGCCCGCATCAAACGCGCCTTGGATGCCGCGGCGTTGACCTGCCTTGGGGCAACGGTGGCCATCGTCCCGCAGGTCCCTCTGATCGTGGTGCGGCTCCTCCGTCCTTGACCCCTGACGATCGCCTGTTGCCGGGTGCGCCATCTCCCAGCTCGTTGGCGGGGTGGTCATCCACCTCCGCGCCACACCAATCCGGGATCGATTTGCCTAGGTTGAGAGCAAGAGTTTTTTGGCCCACAGACCCCGAGTCAGCTGGACCGTGCCGCCATGTTCTTCGACACCCAATCCCTCCTTCTCACCCTTCCCGCCCTGGGGTTCAGCCTCTGGGCCCAGTGGAAGGTGCAAAGCACTTTCCACCGGTACGCCAAAGTGGGCGTCCGTTCCGGCTACACAGGAGCTGAGGCGGCCCAGGCCATTCTGGACAGTGCCGGAGTCCATGGCGTGCGCGTCGAGCGCCACGAAGGCTTCCTGACCGACCACTACGACCCGCTCGCCAAGGCCCTGCGGCTCTCCCCCCAGGTGTTTGACGGCCAGTCCATCTCCTCCATTGCCGTGGCCGCCCACGAGGCGGGCCACGCCATTCAAGACAAGGTGGCCTATGCCCCCCTGATGTGGCGGTCCGCGCTGGTTCCCCTCTGCAATGTGGGAAACATGCTCTGGTTTTGGCCCTTCCTGGCCGGACTCCTCCTGCGGCAGCTCTCCTTTGCGCCCCTATTGATGTGGATCGGCATCGGTCTCTTCGCCACGGTGGTGCTCTTTCAGTTGATCACCCTGCCCACGGAGTTCAACGCCTCCAACCGGGCCAAGGCGGTGTTGGCCGGCACGGGCATTGTGAGCAACCAACAGGAGGCCGCTGGCGTGAAGCAGGTGCTGGATGCCGCGGCCCTCACCTATGTGGCCGCCGCCGCCGCCGCGGTGATGCAGTTGCTGGATCTGGTCCTGCGGCAGATGCGGCAATGACTGGAGCCAGGTTCAACCGCGTTTCTCTTGTTCAGTTGGCGGGTTGGGTTCGCATCCAACGCAAAAAGGGGATGGAGGTGAGAATGGTCACCAGCAGATAGGTGACGATGGCGAGCTTCACCCCCTGAATGTGTTGCCCATGGGTGACGGCGAACAGCAAGGCCAAGCCCGGATTGCGCATGGAGGTAACCAGGGCCGTGGTGATTCTCTCCCTCGGCCCATCACCCGCCAGCCCATAGCCCATGGCCAAGGCGATGACGGTCATCAGCGCCATGGCGGGGATGGCCATGGCATTGGCGCGCACAAATCCCAGCAGTTGGGGCGCCACCATGAGGAGGAGGAGTCCCACCATCAGCATGGACACCCAAAAGGCGATGCTCTGAACGGTGGCGGCCCAGCGGTTGCCACATTCTGGTTTCCAGCGCCGCAGCAGCAGGCC
>JBKCVY010000377.1:0-3883 GCA_046317475.1 Cyanobacteriota bacterium
GATGGTGCCGTGGAGGCCCTGCGGGATTCCGTGCTTCTGGTGTTTGTGGTGCTGTTGTTGGGATTGGGCAACAGCCGGCTGGCCCTGATCACCGCCACGGCCGTGCCGGTGGCGTTGCTGGGGTCGTTGTCGGTCCTGCGGCTCACCGGCACCTCGATCAACACCCTTTCGCTTTTTGGCATGGTGCTGGCCTCCGGCCTGGTGGTGGATGACGCCATCGTGGTAAGCGAGGACATCGGCCGGCGGCTGGAGGGGGGCACGCCGGCCCTCAAGGCGGCCCAGGAGGCCATGGCCGAGCTGGGGAGTGCCGTGGTGGCCACGTCCCTGGTGTTGGTGGTGGTCTTTCTTCCTGTCTTGGGCTTGGAGGGAAGCCTGGGCCGGCTGTACGCGCCCATCGCCCTGGTGATCAGCGCGGCGATCGCCTTTTCCACCATCAATGCCCTCACTTTCACGCCGGTGGCCGCCAGCCGCCTGCTGCATGCCGACCAGCGGGAGGCGGCCTGGTTGAAACGGTGGATCGACCATCCGCGCCGCTGGCTGGAGGCGCTGGAGGCCCCCTACGGCCGCCTGCTCACCCTGGCCCTGGCCCGGCGGCGGGCCGTGCTTGCCCTGCTCCTGGCGGGGCTCTTGCTGACGGGGGTGGTGTTGCGGGCCCGGCCCACCGCGTTCATCCCCCAGGAAGACACGGGCCAGTTGAGGGGGGCGGTGCTTTTGCCGGAGGGGTCCGCCCTGGCGCGCACCCAGGACGCGCTACAGCGGATCCGCGCGGTGGTGCGGCGGGAGCCCCTTCTGGCCAGCGCCAACTTTTTCGCGGGGCGCTCCTTTGAGGACAGCAGCCCCAACAAGGGCCAGATGTTCCTCCGCCTCGTGCCGGTGCGGGAGCGCCCCCGGGCGGGCCAAAGCACCGCCGCGGTAGGCGAGCGCATCAATCGGTCCCTGCGGCGCGAGATCCGGGGGGCGACGGTGCAGCTCAGCGAGGCGCCCACCGTGCGCGGTTTTGGTTCGGAGGGTGGCTTGCAGTTCGACCTGCTCGACACCAGCAATGGCCAGCTGGCCCTGGATCAGTTCGAAGGGGAGGTGCGGGCCTTCCTGGCGGAGGCCCAGGGGTTGCGTCTGGGGGGGCGACCCGCCTTCGAACGGGTGTCCACCCGGTTCTCCGCCGGCTCCCCCCTGCTGCGCCTCCTCCCCGACCGGCTGCGGATGGCCTCCCTGGGTGTGGATCTGGCCGATGTGGTCGACCTGCTCAGCGCCAGCTTCGGCAGCGACTACGTCAACGACAGCTTCGAGGAGGAACAGGTGCGCCGCGTCATCGTGCAGCTCGACGGCCGGGCGCGGCAAGGGATTGACGACGTGCTGGCCCTGCGGGTGCGGGCCCGGGATGGCCAGTTGATCCCCTTGGCCCAGGTGGTGCGGCTGGACAGCGGCGCGGGCCCCACCACCATTCAGCATTCCCGCCTGCTGCGCTCGATCTCGGTGCAGGCCCTGCCCCGGCCTGGGGTGAGCAGCGGCCAGGCCATGGCGTTGCTGGAGCGGCTGCTCCAACGCCGGGCCGATGGGGTGTTGGCCCTGGAATGGGTGGGCTTGGCCCGGGAGGAGGCCCGCTCCAGCGGGGGCACGGGCCGGGCCTTTGTGCTGGGCACCCTGGTGATGGGGCTGGTGTTGGCGGCCCTGTATGAAAATGTGCTCGATCCGCTGATCATTCTTGTCACCGTTCCCCTGGCGCTCCTGGGCGCCCTGGTGGGGTTGGCCATCCGGGGATTGCCCCTGGATGTCTATGGCCAAATGGGCCTGTTGGTGTTGGTGAGCTTGGCCGCGAAAAATGGCATTTTGATCGTGGAATTTGCGAACCAGCGCCTCAAACAGGGGCTCTCCCTTGGCGAAGCGATCCATGGGGCCGCGGTGGCCCGCCTACGGCCCATCCTGCTCACTGCCATCTCCTCCTTGGTGGGCTTCCTTCCGCTCCTGCTGGCCACGGGGGCAGGGGCCGCCAGTCGCGTCAGCATCGGCACCGTTGTGTTCAGCGGACTGTTTGTGGCCACCCTCCTAAGCCTCTTTGTGGTGCCCGTGGTGTATCGCTTGGTGAAGGGTTGGGAGCTGGGTCGGTTGGCCCCTTGAGGGACCCTGGCTTACTCCAGGAGGGAAGCGGGTGGTCGCAGGATCAGCGGGCCCACGGGCAAGGGCGGGGGGGGAGGCGGCGGAGGGAGGGCACGTTGGCGAGGGCGCCGCGGTGGCCGGGGCACCAGGGTGGCCGGGGCGGGAGTGGGGGAGCGCAGGCCAAAGTCAGGGCGCACCCATCCCTGGCCCAAGGCGTCCTGATGCAACTGGCGGAAGAGGTCTTGCCGCAAAGCCGCGCCCTCTGGCCCGGCAAACTGTCCCCACAATCCTTCCCAATAGAAATAGATCACGCCATGGCCGCGGCGCACGGCTAAGTCCACCTTTCTGCCCAGGTTCGCCATGTCCGTCGTGCGACCGCCGAAGCCCGCCAGGATGCCAATCTCTACCGGAATGCCCCAGCCGCGGGCCTTGATCAGCGCTGGCTGGTCGAGGTCCTTGGCAAAGCCGCGCACGGAATAGGCATAGTTCTGCACGACCAGGTCATCAATCAACCCTCCCAGGGCCCAGAGTTCCCAATCCTGCAGCCATTGGTTGTAAGCGAAGCGAAAGGGCCCTGGGGAGAGGCTGATTACAAGTCGTTTGGGGCCAGACACCTGCTGAACCCGCGTGCGCAACTCCCGCAGCAAGCTGGTGAGTTGTTGGCGTCTCCAGCGCATCCAGTAGCGATCCGTGCTGTCGTTGGGCGGTTCCCGGCCCGTCTGGGATCGGTAGAGCGCCCGGGTGGTGTCGTCATACCCCAATTCCACCGGCCAGGCGAAGTGATCATCGAGCTGGATGCCATCCACGCCACAGCGCTGCACAATTTCGGCGATGAGTCCGATGAACCGCTGCCGCACCCCGGGATGGGCTGGATTCAGCCAGACCCGCAGGTCCTTGAGGGGCGACGTGCGCAAATTGGCCCCATGCATGGCGTAAAGGGCACTGCCATCGGCCCGGCGCAGCAGCCAATCCGGATGGGCCCGCACCACCTCCGCATCCGCGGGTTCCATTAAGCCGTATTCAAACCAGGGCACCACCTGCATGCCGCGCTTTTGGGCCGCCCGCGTCAGCCGGCAGATGGGATCCAGCTCCGGGTTCACCTGGGCCAGGGCGGGTTCGATGGGCGCGTAGCGGCTGGTGTGGAAGGTGGTGCCACGGCTCCAGACGTTGGGGTAGAGCGTGTTGAAGCCAGCGGTGGCGAGCTCGCCCACGGCCTGCTCGATGCGGCCGACGTCGTAGTAGAGCGGACTGGGGCTGTTGGTGAGCCAAACTCCGATGCGCCGTGCCATGGGCTTGGGCAAGGTGCCGGGTTGGGCGCCCGCGGGTTGGACCGCGCCCGAAAGGACCAGCAGGGCGCAACTGGTCAAGAGGGAAATCAGTCTCAACGGAACATCGAGCTCACGGAACTTTCCTCATGGATGCGCCAGATGGCCTCGCCCAGCATGTTGGCGACGGAAAGCACTTTGAGGGGGTGAAATTGGCGGTCGGGTGGAACGGGAATGCTGTTGGTGACCACCACTTCTTCGAAGAGGCCAGGTTCGGAAAGGCGTTCCAGGGCGGGGGGGGAGAACACCGCATGGGTGGCGCAGCACAACACCCGCGCCGCGCCACAGCGCCGCAACAGTTTTGCCCCCTGGACGATCGTGCCACCCGTATCAATCATGTCATCAATCAAGACGGCTGTTTTGCCGACAACGTCGCCAATGACCGTCAAGCTTTCCGCCACGTTGTGCCCGGAGCGCCGTTTGTCGATGATGGCCAGTGGCGCGTCATGCATTTTCTTGGCGAA
>JBKCVY010000378.1:0-2913 GCA_046317475.1 Cyanobacteriota bacterium
GATGGCGTAGTACAGGGTCGTGCCTGCCAATTGGCCTGGGATGGGGGCGCTCCATTCCTCCAGGTGGCCCCAGGCCAGGGTGTCCCAGTCGAGGCGCGTGCGGGTCATGACCACGGCAAACACCCCGGGGACAGGGTGAGCCCCGTCAGCCGTCCCCTCCGTGAGGGGCAGGGAGGGGTTGGTGGTGTAGCGCAGCTCCATGGCAACGACGGCCAGATCCGTTCCCACCCGGGCCCGGATGACCACGTCCTCTCCGGCGTCTGGAGCGAGCACCAGGCGCCCCACGGGATGGTCGAAGCCGAGCCGATCACGGCGGGCCTGCCGCGCCCGTCCCTCCGCTGTGGAGAGGGGACCAAAGATGAACTCGGGCAGTTTAGGGGGAGGCGACAACGCCACGCCGCGGGGCACAACGGCCTGTCACCTTAGGCGTCACGCTGGGGCCAGCTCCCCGTGGGGGGGCGCTTGCTGCCGAAACGCACAGAACACCCCCCCTGGCCAGCGGTACGGTGCGAAGACGCCTTGGATCCTGTCGTCCCCATGGAACACCTCACTCCGGAGGGCCTGAAGGTCGCCAACGACCTGGCCCAGCGCTATGGCTTCAGTCCAGACGCGGTGATCCAGATGATGGTCGCCGTGCTCCACGGACGCGGGGGGATGGCTCAGTTCAACCATCCGGAATTCGCCGGGTCCGGGCAGTGGATGCGGGGTGGCATGTTGATCCTGGGGGACATGTTCAACCATGCCCTCAAAGCCCGGGTGGATGGCCTGTGCCAGGCCATCGCCGCTGAGCTCGCCCGCCAGCCCGAATTGTTCCCCAGCGGTTCCTTCCAGGCGCAAAGCCAGAGCGGCGGTGGCGGCCTTTTTGCTCCCGACCCGCGTGACACCTGGTGGCCCGTTGAACTCGGAGCGCCCAGCGCCAGCGGCTCCCAGAACAACCTGCGCTACGCCTTTTTCCCCGCCGCGGGGCGGCTCGCCGTCGAGGCCAACGGGCAGGTGACCGTCTATGACACCGGCGGGAACCACATCGCCGGCTTCAGCCAGCAGCAAGCGCCCGGTGGCGCGGTGGTCTTCACCACCCCCGGGGGCAGCGTCAGCCTGGCGAGCCTTGCCCCGGTGTGGCGCGGCGTCCAGCAGCAGGCCCAGAGCTCCAGCGGAGGCCTCTCCCAACAGGCCCAGAGCGGTGGCGGGGGAAGCCAACACCAGCAGCTGGTGGGGACGGGGATGGCGCCCTTGGCTGGCCTGGCGCCCATGGGGGGAATGGCGCCCATGACCTTCAGCCCCATGGCCCCCGTTGAGGCCTGGTGGCCCCGGGATCTCGGCGCCCCAGCTTCCATTGGCGGCCAAAACGATCTGCGCTACGCCATCTTTCCGGCGGCCCGGCGCCTGGCGGTGGAGAGCCACGGTCAGGTGACCGTGCATGACAGCGGTGAGCTCACCCTCACCGGCTGCTGCCAAAGCGGCGGCGAGGGGGGCCTGAGCTTCACCACGCCCATGGGGGTGGTCCCCTTGGCCAGCCTGCCGGTGGTGGCTCGCCACGGGCCTGGCGAGGCGGAAGTTGTGGCCCCTGAACCGGTCGCTCCCCAGGGGGATCACCCTGCGGCGGCTCCCCCCAAGGCGGCTACCCCCATCACCGCGCCTGTCCCCGCGCCCGCCAGCCAGGGGAGCAGGCAGTCCGAGGTGCTAGAGGCCCTCAGCAAGCTGGGGGAGTTGAAGGACAAAGGCATCCTCACCGAGGCCGAATTTGTCGCCAAGAAAACCGAACTCCTCAGCCGGCTCTGACTCCGCCGCGGCTCCGCAGCGCCACCCCGCCACCCCGCCGTGGCGCCGTGGCGCGAAACCACCGCGGCGCCCTTCAGCCCGGGCGGTTTCGGGTTCTCCAGCGCTCGGCGTAGTGGTTCGCGCGCTCCATGTCCCGGCCAGGGCGCGTGAACTGGCCCGATTGCACATCCAGGATGGGGGCGCTGAGCCACCTGCCGTCCCCGCCGAGCTGGGGCGTGTCCCAATGGGGGATGGCGACAACCCAATCCACCCCAGAGCGCAGATTCGGATCCAACGCGGCCAGGCTGTAGTGATCGCAGCGGGGGTTGCCCTCCCCCGCGCGGTTGCAACTCGTGCCCACGATCACCTGCCGCCGCTCCCGCCACAGCTTGTTGGCGAGATGGGCATGGACCGGACCCAGGTTGAGCCAAACGCCCACCCTGCCTTCCTGGCTCACACAGGCGCGGGGCACGAACTCCGGCACCACTCCTCCGGCCGGATGCTCCAGAAACGCCAAGCACAACTCCTCCGGCGGCAATGGATCCGGAGCGGCGCCGAAGAGAGTCCCATACACCGCAAGGGTGCCCAGCAGGCCGCAGGGTTGGCCCTCGGGCCTGCCCTTGAGGGCTTTCATGCGCGCCACTCCCGCGGCGGTGGTGGCCATGGTGTAGCCCACCCGCGTGGGCAGGATGAGCACGCCACCGGCCACCAACGCCCGATGGGCTTCCAGGAGCTGGGATCGCCAAGGGAAAAGCTCCGCGGCACGGTTGGGTGATGTGTTCATGGCGGCGGCGGCGCCAAGCCCACCGCCGCCACCAACGCCTCAAAGCTGGCGCCCTGGCCCAACCACAGGGCTTCTTCCCGGGCGCTGGGCAGCAGGGTTCGCAGCTCCCCCCCGGGCGGCTGGCCGGCGCGGAGGGCTTCACGGGCCAATTCTTGGAAGCGACGCAGGGCGGAGGTGGGCTGGAAGAGCAGGCACACGAGCAAGGCCAGGCCGCAGCCCATGAGGTAATCAACCCAACGGGTGGGGATGTACCAATCCGTCAGGGCTTGATAGCCCGCGAAGGTGACGCCACTGGAAATCAAGGCGGTGCGCAGGTTGGCGTCCAACCCCAGGGCCGGCAGCAGCGCCGCCGTGCCCCCCATCACCAGCGC
>JBKCVY010000379.1:0-2339 GCA_046317475.1 Cyanobacteriota bacterium
CGCAGGGGGCATGGACCGCGCAGGGCCTGCTGGACGGCGCTGAGCACGGCCGGCTGGGGTGCCTGGGAACCCACGAACGCCACCCGTAGATCCCCGCGCTCCCGTTCGGCCAGCAGGGTTTGCTGGGCGTCAGCCCGCCGCGCCCCGGCGGCGGGCTCCGCCTCTAGGGCCGCGAATTGCGTCAGCACGCTCTGGCAGCGCTCCGCCCAACCCTCCACCGTTTTGGGCCTGGCGGCCTGGGCCTGCCGTCCGATTTGACGTTGGGCGAGCCAGCACCAGCCGCCCACCAACGCGCCAAGGCCCAGCCAGGATTGCCCGCCATGGAGGCCATGGAGCAGCACGTCCACCCCCGCCGCTCCGGCGGAAAGCAGCACCACCTTCCGACCCCAGGGGGGCAGGGTTGGGGCGGCTGGGGCCACCTCCGAGGAGGGCGTCTCTGGCGGGGGGAGCGGCAGACAATCCTGAGCGGTCACAGCGTTCGTGGAGGGTGGGGAAGGGAACCCGAACCCCCAGCTTGCGGGGGAACGGCTTCCAGCACCAGTGGATGGAAAACGACTGTTGCCATCCACCGCGCCGCCACGGCCAGGCCAGGGTGTTCGCCAGCACGCAACGGCTTTTTGGACAGCGACGCTACCCTCCGTTCAGCGTCATGAGCGCCTGGATGGGCAACGGTTCACCGCTCAACGGTCCACCGCTCAACGGTCCACCGCTTCATGGTTCACCGCTCCATGGTTCCCCACCCGATGGGCCGCCCACGCTCACGCCCGGCCAGCGCTTGCGGGCAGAGGTCTGCTTGGACGAGGTGGGGCGCGCGTCGGCCTGGCACGGCCAGCTGCCCGTGCTGCTGCTCAACCGCTGCTGGCTGCGTCTCACGGTTGTCCCGGTGGAGCGCTTGGCCCTGGTGCTGCCACCGGATCTGAGCCGGGCCGCGCCTGAGCTGGAGCGCTATCGCGCCCTGGTGGAGGCGGGCCATTCCGCCTGGCAGGCCCAGCAGCTCTGTTGGCTGGAATTCGGGGCGGAAGCCTGTCAGCAAGCCCTGAGGCGCTTTTGGACAGCCCAGGAGCGCCACCGGGGCGGTTGGTCGCTGGAGCACTACTTGCACCTGCTCAATGACTACCGGGAGCGCTTCGCCAGCGAGCGCCCTCGACCTGTTCCCTTGATCGTCCTCTCCCGGCCATCCCGTGGCGAGCACGCCCCCTCAGCCCAGGATGGACATGGGCTGTTCTGGCTGCGTCCGGGTCTCCTGATCAGCGAGCGGGCGATGCGTCACACTTGCGCCTGATCACCCAAGGCGGCATGGCCGAAGGCACTTCCTCCCCTATCCCCTCCGAACGCCATCGCTCCGACGAGGCCTCCCGTGGAGAGCGGTCGACTGGGCCGCGGGAGGGCGGCTTTCGCATTCGGTTGAGCGACAACGAGATGCGTTCCGCCCGCGCCCTGCAGGAGGCCTTCGGCCTGCGCTCCACCGTGGCGGTGCTCGGCTTCGCCCTGCGCGCCCTGGGCCAGCAGCTTGAGGAAGGAAAGTTGGAGGAGCTCGTGGCCCAGCACCGGGCCCAATCCCCGGTCCGCGGCCCCGGTCCCGGATCGGGCAGCCGTCCCGAAGGACGGCGGGAGCGCCCGGAAGGACGGGGCGGTGCCGCTGGAGGTGGTCGCTGGCAGGAGGGGCGCGGCTCGGGTGGCCGCGGGGGACGTGTCGATCCCTTCGCCCGGCCCGCACGCCCCACCCCGCAGGAGGCCGAGACAGCGGAAGCCTCACCCGAGGAGGTGCTGCCTCCCCCAGCCCTGGAGATGGACAGCGCACCAGCCCCGGCCGAGGAAACCCAACCCCTGGAGGGCGAGGGTGGAGACCAGCTCCCCACGCCCGCGGTGAGCGAAATCACATCCACGCCCGCGGTGAGCGAAAGCACCCCCGAGCCAGCGGCGAGCGAAAGCACCCCTGAGCCAGCGTTGAGCGAAGGGAGCGCCGAGCCAGCGCCTGAACCAGGCGACGCGTGAGTGGGATGCCCCTGTCCTCCCCCCCCAGGCCCAGGGTCCTGTCCGGCGTCCAACCCACGGGAGCGCTCCATTTGGGCAACTGGTTGGGCGCCATCCGCAACTGGGTGGCCCTGCAGCGGACCCACGACACGTTTTTTTGCGTGGTCGATCTGCATGCCATCACCGTTCCCCACGACCCCGACCAGCTGGCCGAGCACACGCTGACGACGGCGGCGCTCTACCTGGCCTGCGGCATTGATCCGGCCCACTCAACGGTGTTCGTTCAGAGCCACGTCAGCGCCCACAGTGAATTGTGCTGGCTGCTGAATTGCCTGACACCGTTGAACTGGTTGGAGCGCATGATC
>JBKCVY010000380.1:0-5220 GCA_046317475.1 Cyanobacteriota bacterium
AGCACCAGCAGCTGGCTCTTTTATGCATTGTTGGTGCAAGGCAAGCCAGGCATGCCAATCGGTCTAATCGAACAGCGTCTCCAGCAAGACCTCGCCAACAATCTTCGCGGTGTACAAAAAGAAGCGCAGCGGCGTGAAGCCAAACTAATTAATAGACATTGATACCCCCAAGGGGATTCGAACCCCTGTCGCCTCCGTGAAAGGGAGGTGTCCTAGGCCTCTAGACGATGGGGGCGAGGCCTCAGCATAGTTTCCAAGATAGAAACTGGATGCAAGGACAGCAATCACAAATTGGGAATCCCAAAATAGGGCCCAAATAGAGTTCCGCTGCCCCCAAGATGCTCTTCCTGCTGGCTGATGTCTCCCGAGGGGGACAGGCGCCGGTATGGGAATGGGCTCTTGGAAATCCGCTGATGAACAAAAACTAGGGGCAGGGAGGACCCTTCGTCAAGGAGCGCTGGAAAGACCGCCTGCCGGGGTGGTCTCCGGCCATGGGGGCTTGGAGTCGCGCGTATCCAGAGGACCGCTCTGACCGTTCCACACCGGCACGGTGAAGTGGAAGCAGGCCCCCTCCCCGGGTTCCGAAACCACCCAGATGCGGCCGCCATGCACTTCGGCGATCCGGCGACACACCGACAGGCCAACCCCGTAGCCGGACGTGGTTCCAGAGGTTTGGGGAAGCCGCACCCTGTCTTGAAAAATCCGTTCCTGCTCCTCCCGCGGGATCCCAGGGCCGCTGTCGCAAATGCTCACTTGCACCCAATGACTCGTGCGATGGAGGAGGGTCAAGCTGACGCAGCCGCCATCGGGCGTGAATTTGAAAGCGTTTTCCAAGAGGTTGAGCAGCACCTGTCGCATGCGCCTCTGGTCGGCGTAAAGATCGGGCAGGTCGGCGGGAATGTCGGTGACCAGCTCCAGTTTCCTGCCCACCCAGAGCTTCTCCAATTCCAAGATCGCATCCGCCACCACTTGGCCGAGGGCTAGCCGCTGGGGGTTGAACAGGGCTTCCCATCGGGTGGTGCCCACCTCCAGCAGGTCCCGGGACAGGGCCTCAATGTCGTCGAGGCGCCGGTGGAGCACATCTTGAAAGCGATGGTCGTCGATTTGACCCAAACCATGGCTTTGCAGGGCCAGCTTGGCCGCCGTGAGGGGGGTGCGCAATTCGTGGGCCACCATCCGCAACAGCCGCTCTTGCACCCCCAGCCGCTCGATCAGCGTCTCGTTCTCCTGGCGCAACACCAGCAGCTGGTCCTCCAGCTGCACCTCCCGCTGGCTGCGGCTGCCATCCATCTCCGCGGGCCTCAGGCTCATGCCGAGGGTGCTCACCACCTCCATTTGCTGCCAGCGCGGCAGCCAGCTGCGCACCTGGGCGGGCAGCGTGCTGCCGGCAAACACCTGTTTGGGCGGTGGAGACAGTTTGACCAATGCCGGGGTGGCCACCAGGCGATGGAGTTCCAGCAGCTCGGGTTGCTTGGCGGGATCCACCACCTCCAGGTTCACGTCAAAGCCCGTGTCTTCTCCCCGCAGAAACGCCAGCAACGCGCGGATGTTGGGACTGGCCAAATGGTGGGGACTGGCCAAAAGCAGCAGCTTGAGGGATTGGGGATCATTGACCGAGTCCCCGTTTTGGGATTCCACTGGCCCATCCACCAGCGCGTCCTGGCCGCCGCTCACACCGGTTGCTCCCGCGATCTCCAGCCCCACCATATGGAAATTGGGGCGGCTGCCCAGTTCAGTTGCTATGAATGGGGGGTCCCCAACCGGCGTGCCCTGCGCCATGACCTCCTTGCCTGAGCCGTCGGGGGCTGACCAGAGTCGTCACCTTGAGCAGATGCTGGCGGCGGCCAAGGTGTCCCCCGTGGCGCCGCCAGCCCCCGCGGCGCCCGTGCCACGCAGTCGCATCCAGCTGGACAACTCCCTGAAACGGTGGTTTTCCCGCAACCTTGGCCTGTGGCGTTCAAGGCGCCTGTATTTTTTCGCCGACGGCGACGTCTTGCGTGTGGACATGCTGCTGCGCGTGGAGGCCTTCAGCGAACCCATTGAGGGGGAAGCCGCCTACCGGTTCACCTGGTGGCCCGAAAAGGAGTACGACTTCTTCGACCGCAAGCCCCGTTACGTGAGCCGCGGCACCATGGAGGCTTACCTCTGCGGCCACCAGCTCCGGCGCAGCCGGGGCTACCTCTGTGGCTCCCCCACGAAAAGCCAGATCCGCCAGGTGGACGAGCACGAGCTGATCTTCGAATCCCACTATCTCGAATGGGATGTGCTCGAGCACATCCGCCTGGTGGATCAAGACCGCTTCCGAGCCCGCTCGATTTACTCCTGGCGCAACGGCGAGCTGGAGCTCTCGGAAATCCACCATGAGGAGCGGATGGAGGGGGCGGGTGCGCCCCTTCTTGAGCCGTCCTGAGGGGACTGGTACGGGCAGGGGAGATGTCGCAACATGGAATGTCACAGTCTCCACATTTCTCATGCGTGCCAAGCGATCCGCCCTGGCATTGGCCCTCACCCTTATTGGCGCGTCCCTCCTCCTCCCCGGCGAGGGACGCGCCCAACAGGCGGCCCCCCCCAACCAGCGAGCGGCCACAGCTGATGAACTCAACACCTACATCGGCATGGGGTCGATCAACATGTGCTCCCTCTCCCAGGCCAAGGTGGCCTTCAAACCAGCCATGGAGAGCAATCTCAACATGATGGTGTCCGTTCTTTCCAGCAAGCACGGCAGCCTCGTCCCCGGTGCTCAAGCGCCCCTCAGCCGTGAGCAATTGGCCAACGGATCCCTTCTGCAGTTGGTGCTTCGCATGGACGCGATCTGTGGCAAGGCCCTGCCCGCCGATTGGCGCAAGGACTTTGATCCCCTTCTCAGCCAGGTCAAGCAGGCCCTGCAAGCCTCTGGCAAAACCCCTGGCAAGTGAGCGCTGCTCAGGTCCCCAGCGGAGAGCGCCCCTGAGTTGAGCGATACTCGGCACTGGAGGGGACTCCCACCTCTCTGGCCCTGTGTTCTCGGCTCTCGATGCCCGTTGTGCGACGTGCCGACTATCGTCCGGCTCCCTACCTGGTTCCCCATGTTGATCTGACGATTCAGCTGTTCGCTGACCACGCGTTGGTGACATGCACCCTCGATCTCGTGCCCAATCCCCTGTCTGAGGAACAGGGGGGGACCTTGCCCTTAAGGGGAGTGGATCTTGAGCTTCTGACGCTGTCTTTGGATGGGGCGGCCCTGGAGCCGGAGGCCTACACCTTGACCGAGACAGGTTTGGTCGTGCATGCCCCTCCATGCCGTCCATTCCAGCTGAGCAGCACGGTTCGCATCCAACCCCACGCCAACACCAGCTTGGAAGGGCTGTACGTGAGTGACGGAATCGTGACCAGCCAGTGCGAGGCTGAAGGGTTTCGACGCATCACCTTCCATCCCGATCGTCCGGACATCCTCAGTCGCTACAGCGTGCGGGTGGAGGCCGATCGCGAGCGGGAGCCCGTGTTGCTGTCCAATGGCAACTGCTTGGCCCATGGTCCGCTGCCCGATGCGGATGCCCTGACGGGGCGCCACTATGCCCTTTGGGTGGATCCTTTCCCCAAGCCGTCCTATCTCTTCGCCCTGGTGGCGGGTCGCCTCTTGGAGGTGACGGATCACTTCACCACCTTGTCCGGGCGCCCCGTGCGGCTGCGACTGCATGTGGAAAACGGCGATGAACCGTTCACGGCCCATGCGCTAAGCAGCCTGAAACGGGCCATGGCATGGGACGAAGAAACCTATAAACTTGAATATGACCTTGATGAATACAATATTGTTGCTGTGCGCCACTTCAATATGGGCGCAATGGAAAACAAAAGTCTGAATCTGTTCAACTCCAAGCTCGTACTTGCAGATTCTGAAACCGCTACGGATGATGAGCTGGAGAGAATTGAAAGTGTGATTGCCCATGAATACTTCCATAACTGGACGGGGAATCGCATCACCTGTCGTGATTGGTTTCAGCTCTCGCTCAAGGAGGGCTTAACCGTCTTCCGCGATCAGAGTTTCAGCGCCGACCTGCATGGCCAATCCCGTCTACGTATCGAGACGGCAGCCCTCTTGCGCAATACCCAGTTTCGGGAGGATGCGGGTCCAACAGCCCACCCCATCCAGCCGGATTACTATTCGGCCATTGACAATTTCTACACCACCACCATTTATGAAAAGGGTGCGGAAGTCATCCGGGTCTTGCACACCTTGCTCGGGGAGGAGGTGTTCATGGCGGGCATGGAGCTTTATGTGCGGCGCCATGATGGCAGCGCGGCCACCTGCGAGGATTTTGTCCAAGCCATCCAGGACGCTGCCGAGGCCAGCTGGGCGGCGGCCGGACAGGCGCCATGGTTCGACTTCGAGCAGTTTCGGCGCTGGTATCACCAGGCGGGAACGCCATGCCTCAGCATCCGCCGTCACTGGCACCAGGCCAGTGGGAGCCTGGAGCTGACCATTCGCCAATCCACGCCGCCCACCCCGGGGCAGCCGGACAAGGCGCCGCTGGTGATTCCCTTGGCCCTGGGTCTGCTGGATCAGGCCGGCCAGCCCCTCGACCCCCAGTGGGACGACGAGGCGTCCCAGGCCCAGCGGGTGCCTGCGCCGCTCCCCCCCCAGTGGGGGGCCGGCACCTCGTTGTTGGTCATTGACCAGCCCGTCCAACGGGTGCGCTGGGTGGGGTTGCCTCGCACGGCCTTGCCCCCCGCGCTCTCGATCCTGCGGCGCTTCTCGGCGCCCGTACGGGTCCAGGTGGGCCGCCCCACCCGCGAATTGGTGCATCTGCTGGCTTGGGACAGGGATGACTTCGCCCGCTGGGACGCGGGCCAGAGCCTGTTTCGCCGGGCGGTGACGCGCCGGGCCGCGGGCCATCCCGACACCGCGTTGGAGGAGGAACTGGTCGACGCCCTCAGCCGCATCCTCGCCGATCCTTCCCTCTCCCTGGCCACCCAGGCCCTGCTCCTTTCCCTCCCCGGGCTGCCGGAATTGGAGGCGGAGTGCCTGGAGCCGGACCCCCCGGCCCTGTTTGCGGCGTTGCGGGATCTGGAGCGACGCTTTGGCCAGGTACTCGCCGATCCCCTTCAGCGGGCCTTGGAGATTTGTGTGGGCGGCTGGACACCCCCCTGGCCCGAGGGGAGGGGAGCGAGACAGCTCACGGGCACGATTTGGAGCTGGCGAGTGGCGGCGGGCGATCCCGGCTGTCTGGCGGCGGCCAGGGC
>JBKCVY010000381.1:0-6934 GCA_046317475.1 Cyanobacteriota bacterium
CACGGGCTGGCCGGCCGCCAGCCGTGCCTCCACCGCGTCCCTCGGCGTGCCGTAACCGTTCCCCGCGAAGGAGGCCCACTCCAGGAAGCCCCCCTCCCGCACCTGCCGCTCAAACCGCTCCGCCGTCAGGAAGTAGTAATGCACCCCATCCTCCTCCCCCGGGCGGGGGGAGCGGGTGGTGGCCGAAATCGACAGCCACAACTCCGGATGGCGCGCCACCAGGCCCCGCACCAGGGTGCCTTTGCCCACTCCGCTGGGTCCGGTGAGCACCGTGAGCCGGGCGGGGGGAAAACCGCTGGTGGTAGGCACGGGCTGGGTCATCCGTTCGGCAGCATTGGCCGCAGAGTAGAAGCCAGCCCGGATCCCCCCGATGGACCAGCTGTTCACCCCCAGCCGCCCGCAACCCATGGATGCCACCACCTTGCGGGCCCTGGTGGCGGAGCTGCGCCCCGTCCTGGTACCCAGCCGCTTTGAGAAGGCGCAGCAACCCGATGGCCAAACCCTGCAGCTGGCCCTGCGCCATCTGGACGGGGTGCAGTGGCTCGAGCTCAGCTGGCTGGCTGAGGCCCCGCGCCTGCTGGCCATCCCCCCCCCGCCCCGCGCCGGCGAGGGGAGCACCCTGGCCTCCCAGGTGCTCCACGGGCTCCGCGGACTGGCCCTGGTGGCGATGGAGCAGCAGGGATGGGAACGGGTGGTGCGCTTGGCCTTCGCCGCGCGCCCGGGCGACCCGATCCAACGCCACCTCGTGCTGGAGCTGATGGGCCGCCACAGCAATCTGTTCCTGCTCAACGCCCAACTTCAGGTGATCGCCCTGGCCCGCCAGGTGAGGCCTGAGCAGTCCCGCTGGCGACCGATCGGCACGGGGGATCCCTACGGTCCCCCGCCGCCGTTGCGGGGGGAAGATCCCCGCTCCGAGGAGCCCCGCGACCCTGGGCGGCGGCGCCTGCTCACCCTTCCCCAGCCCTTGGGGACCGCCATGCGGGAGGTCTACCAGGGGGTCAGCCCCGCCCTGGTGCGCCAGCTGCTGGAGCCGACCTCCGACGGTGACGCCATTCCCCGGGAGGATCAGCTGGTGGACACGGTCACCGCCGAGCAGTGGGACCAGCTCTGGGACCGCTGGCAGGCGTGGCTGACGGCGGTGGAGCGGGAACGGTTTTCCCCATGGTGGGATGCCCAAGGGATCTGCCGCTGCTGGGGGGGGAGCGAGGACGTGGATCCCCCGTCCCGCCTCCCCTTGAATCGGGCCCTGGCCCAGGCCACCCACACCTGGCTGCGGGGCCGCGACCTGGAGCGCCGCCGTCATGCCCTCCAGAGACGACTTGAGGCCTGGAGGGAGCGGGAGCGGCGCCAAGCGCGGGAACAGGAAGCCCTGCTGGAGGCGGCCGCTGGCAGCGAGGACCTTCAACGGCAAGCGGACGCCCTGCTGTGTCTGGCAGCCCCTGGCAAGGAGCGGATTCTGGAAGCCCAAACCCTCTATAAGCGCGCCCGCAAACTGCGGCGCTCCGTGGCGGCGATCACGCCCCGACTGGAGGCCCACCGCCAGCGCCAGGCCTGGCTGGAGGAAGCCCTGGTCTACGCGGAGCAGGCCGATCAACCCGACCAACTGGCGGGACTGGAGGAGGACCTGCGGCAGTGGGAGCCCAAAACCCGGTTGGCGCCCCAGGCCGGCCCGCGTCCGAAACCCAAGCGGGAGGGGCCGGCGGCGCCGCTCCAGCCCCTCGAACTGCGCTCCCCCTCAGGCCTGTCCCTTCTGGTGGGCCGTAACCATCGTCAAAACGATTGGATCAGCCTCCGCCAAGCCCGCCGCGGGGATCTGTGGTTCCACGCCCAGGAAATGCCTGGCAGCCATGTGGTGCTCAAGGCGTCCGAAGGATTGGCCGATCCGCTCGACTTCGCCGCGGCGGCTGATGTGGCGGCCCATTTCAGCCGTGGTCGGGGCAATAGCCGGGTGCCGGTGGTGATGGTGCCGGTGGAGGGACTCCAGCGGTTGCCGGGCGCGGCCGCTGGCACCGTGCGCCACCGCGGTGGCGAGATTCTTTGGGGGCATCCGGATCGGGCCCGGCCACTCCTGGAGGCTGCCTAAGCTCAGCGGGTGACGCCCCTGCCTGAAGCCACCTTGCCTCCACTCCCTGGCGAGCTGTCCTACGACGACGAGTGTCCAGGCGAGGTGGAAATGAGCCTGGTCGACCATCTGGAGGAGCTGCGGCGGCGGGTGCTGCGCGGTCTTCTGGTGCTTGTGTTGGCCGCCGGTGCCGCCTTAGCGGTGGTTCGCCCCCTGGTGCGGCTGTTGGAGCTCCCGGCGGAGGGGATTCGGTTCCTGCAACTCGCTCCAGGCGAATTTTTTTTCGTGTCCCTCAAGGTGGCGGGCTACGCCGGCTTGGTGCTGGCCCTGCCCTACGTGCTCTACGAGGGGCTGGCCTTCGTGCTGCCAGGCCTCACCCGGCGGGAACGTCGCTTGCTGGCGCCGGCCGTGGCCGGATCCAGCGTGTTGTTTTTTGCCGGGCTCGCCTTCGCCTGGTGGGCGTTGGTGCCCGCGGCCTTGCGGTTCCTGGTGAGTTATGGCGCCGACGTCGTGGAACCCCTCTGGTCGATCGAGCGCTACCTGGACTTTGTGCTGTTGTTGATGGTGGCGACGGCCCTGGCCTTTCAGTTGCCAGTGCTGCAGCTCGTGCTGGGGGCGCTCGGATTGATCGACGCGGGCACCATGCTGCGCGCCTGGCGCTGGGTCGTGCTGGCCAGCGCCCTGGCCGGCGCCGTGCTCACCCCTTCCACGGATCCCATCACCATGCTCCTGCTCTCCGGCGCCATCACGGCCCTCTACGCCCTGGGCGTGGCCTTGGTGGCCCTGGCGCAAACGGATCGATGGGCCAAACCGCCCAAACCATCCCCAGGGACATAGGGCGGTCTGGGCGGTCGGGATGGCTGGGCGGGCGCCCCGTCCCTCAGAGCAAAAATTCCACCGCCCGCGCCGGCGTGATCGCCAACGCCAGGGAGAGGGCCTTGCCCATCCTGGGTTTGTCCCGGGTGGTGGTGAGCCAGAGGCGCACCTGATGGGCAGCGCCCAATTCATTCAGGGTGGCCGCCATTTCCGCCGCTTTCTCGCGGTAGGCCTCGGGCGTGAGGGGGAAAGACTGCTGTTCCAGATGGCCCCACATGACCTGGAAATAGAGGCGGCCCTGACGCTGCACGAGGCGCATGTCGTAGGAGACCCCCCAACGGCTTCGCAGGAGCGCGATCAACTCCGTGGCGCTGAGGGCCATTGCGGGCTCGGCCATGGGGGAGGATCAAAGGCATCATTTTGGAGCTGGCGGCAAGCGCCTGGGGCTCGCCAACGGGGAAGGTCCTCGCCCGTATGCCTTCGAACCATGAAGCCTTCCATCCAGGGCCGCCCCCCCATCTCGGCAAGGCCCTGGCGCGGTTCATAATGGCCAGGCCACGCCTGATGAACCCGGAACGGCCATATGACTCAGTTCCCCGCAGCTTCCCCTGGTGGCGACGTGCCCGGCATGGGTCGCCGGCAATTCATGAATTTGCTCACCTTCGGGACCATCACAGGCGTCACCCTGGGCGCGCTCTACCCCGTGGTGCGTTACTTCATCCCCCCCAAGGCCGCTGGGGCTGGTGGTGGAACCACCGCCAAAGATGAGCTGGGCAACACGGTCACCGCCAGCGGCTGGCTCGCCAGCCACAAGGAGGGGGACCGGAGCCTGGTGCAGGGCCTCAAGGGGGATCCCACCTACCTGATCGTGGAAGGTCCAGAGGCGATCGGAACCTACGGCATCAATGCCATTTGCACCCACCTGGGCTGTGTGGTGCCTTGGAACAGCGGCGCCAACAAGTTCATGTGTCCCTGCCACGGCAGCCAGTACGACGCCACGGGCAAGGTGGTGCGGGGTCCCGCCCCCCTGTCCCTGTCCCTGGCCCACGTCACCGTGGACAACGACACGGTGTTCGTGAGCCAGTGGACGGAAACCGACTTCCGCACCGGCGAGTCAGCCTGGTGGGCCTGAGCCGGCCCCACCCTTTTCGCTCCCCCTCACTCCCGTTCGCCTGCCCTCGCCGTTCTTCCCCATGCGCCGTTCCCTTCAGGCCGTCCTCGGCAGCCTTGTCACCCTCTCCCTGACGCTCGCCGTGTCCCTCGGGGCCGCCAGTCCCAGTTGGGCCTATCCCTTCTGGGCCCAGCAAAATTACGCGAGTCCGCGGGAAGCCACGGGCAAGTTGGTGTGCGCCAATTGCCACCTCGCCAAAAAGGTCACCCGCGTTGAGGTTCCCCAGGCCGTCTTCCCGGATACGGTCTTCAAGGCAGAGGTGAAGATTCCTTACGACACCGCAGTGAAGCAGGTGGCCGCCGATGGCAGCGCCACTGGCCTCAATGTGGGGGCGGTGGTCATGTTGCCAGAAGGATTCAAAATGGCGCCACCGGAACGGCTGAGCGAAGAGCTGAAGGAAGAAACCTCCGGCATTTATTACACCCAGTACAGCGATACCCAGCCCAACATTTTGCTGGTGGGCCCCCTGCCGGGTGACCAGCACCAAACCATCGTTTTCCCCATCCTGTCGCCTGATCCCGCCACCGACAACAGCATCCACTTCGGCAAATACCAGCTCCATGTGGGTGGAAACCGTGGCCGCGGCCAGGTGTACCCCACCGGTGAGAAGAGCAACAACGGCGTGTTCACCGCTCCAGCCACGGGCACCATTGCCTCCATCAGCGAGGGAGAAAAGGGTGAGCGTGTCGTGGAGATCACCAAGGCCGATGGCGACAGCGTCAGCGAAACCGTGCCCGCCGGTCCCACCCTGTTGGTCAAGGCAGGCGATTCCGTCGAAGCAGGATCTGCCCTCACCAACGACCCCAATGTGGGTGGCTTCGGTCAAGTGGACGCGGAAGTGGTCCTGCAGAACCCATTGAGGATTTACGGCCTGCTGGCCTTCCTGGCCGCCGTGGCCCTGGCCCAAATCCTCTTGGTGCTCAAGAAACGCCAGGTGGAAAAAGTCCAGGCCGCCGAGGGGATCGTCTGACGTCTCCCTCCATGGCCCCGGCCCTGTTCATGTCCCCCGGGCCCCAGCTCCTGCTGGGGCCCTTCACACTGCGCTGGTACGGTCTGCTCATCGCCACGGCTGTCGTGGTTGGGTTGGTCCTGGCCCGTCGCCTGGCCCGACGCCGCGCCATTGATCCCAATGTGGTGAGCGATCTGCTGCCGATTTTGGTTCTTGGCGCCATCGTGGGCGCCCGGTTGTATTACGTCCTCCTGGAGTGGCGCAACTACGCGGGCCAGTGGGGTGAAATCCTCGCCATCTGGCATGGGGGGATTGCCATCCATGGGGCCCTGATCGGGGGCACCCTGGCCACCATCCTGTTCTGCCGCTGGCGACGCCAGGCCTTTTGGCCCCTGTTGGATGTGCTCCTGCCGGCGGTGGCCTTGGGCCAGGCCATCGGACGCTGGGGCAACTTCTTTAATTCCGAGGCCTTTGGATTGCCGACCAACCTCCCCTGGCGCCTCACGATCCCCCTGGAGCAACGACCCGCCCCATTCCGTGAGCAGTCCACCTTCCACCCAACCTTTTTGTACGAATCACTCTGGAACCTCGGGGTGTGCGCCCTGCTGCTCCTGCTCTTTCGCCAAGCGTCTCGCGGCAGGCTGGCGCTGCCCCCCGGAGCCCTCAGCTGCGTGTATCTGATCGCCTACAGCGGTGGACGGTTCTGGATTGAGGGCTTGCGCCTGGATCCCCTCTGCCTTGGATCCCTCCCCCCACTTTGCAGTGGAGGGTTGCGCATGGCCCAGCTGGTGAGTCTGCTGTGCATCGCCGCCGGCCTGTTCGGATTGTGGTGGCTCTATGGCCGCCGTTTGGCCCTTCCCGATCCAGCGGGGGTGACACCATGACGGAACCAACCCTTTTCCCGGTGCGCATTGTGGGCGCGGGTCCAGGCGCGCCCGACCTGCTCACCTTTCGGGCCGCCGCGGCCATTGAACAGGCTGAGGCCTTGATTTGGACCGATTCCCTCGTCAATCCCCGCATCGCCGCCCTGGCCCCCCCCTCCTGTGAACGGATCGGCACCAGCCGCCTCACCTTGGAGGAGGTGATCGAGGTGGTGGTCCAACGGGCCCGCTCTGGCCTGCGCGTGGTGCGTCTCCATGATGGTGATCCCTGCCTGTATGGCGCCCTGGCGGAGCAGATCAGCCAATTGGCCGACGCGGGCCTGGCGGTGGAGGTGGTGCCAGGCCTCAGCGCCTATCAAGCCACGGCGGCCGCCCTCAGCAGTGACCTCACTGTTCCGGGTGTGGTGCACACCATTGTGCTCAGCCGCGCCGGGGGACGAACCGGCATGCCGGAACGGGAATCCTTGGCCCAGCTGGCTTCCTTGCGGGCCTCCCTGTGCCTGTATCTCAGCGCCCGCCATGTGGAGGAGGTGCAAGAGGAGCTGCTCGCGTTTTACCCCGAGGACACGCCGGTGGCCATTGGCTACCGGGTGAGTTGGCCCGATCAGTGGCTTCGCCTGGTCCCCTTATCCCACATGGCGGCCACCAGTCGGGAACGGGGATTGATTCGCACCACCCTCTACATTGTCAGTCCTGCTTTGGCAGGTCCTGGATCCGCCCGCTCCCTGCTCTACTCGGCCAGCCCCTCCCATCTCTTTCGCGGCGGGGCCTGAATCCATGGCAAGCTTCGTCGACGACCCCAACGCTGAGTCCTCGGCCCCCACTCCGGCGCAACCGTTGGGGATTCCAGGCGTCCGCTGCCTGGATCAGCACCTGTTTGATCTGGTGGCGGCGGAAGCGCGCCACTCTCCCCGATTGCGGCGCAACCACAACCTGCATGACGAGCCCGACCTTGTGCAGCGGTTCCTCAATGTGATGCAGCCCGCCACCGAGGTGCGTCCCCACAGGCACGGGCGGGCCAAGCCGGGCGCAGGCTGCGTGTGTTGTGTGGGTCG
>JBKCVY010000382.1:0-848 GCA_046317475.1 Cyanobacteriota bacterium
GCAGTGGCGTTATCGGGCCCGTAAGATCGGCTCAGCCAACGGGTGCATTCGGGCAGCAGCAGCAGGGGGAGGCGATCACATCCCGCCACCTGGGAGCCGGTGGCCGCCAGGGCCTCAACCGCATGGCGGATGCGGGTCGGAGGATAGAAATCATCGTCATCCAGGACCACGATCACCTCCCCCCTGGCGAGGCTGTTGGCCAGATTGCGCTTTGCTCCCAGGGTCATCCGTGTCGCGGGTTCATGCCACACCACGCGGATGCCCGCTTGGCGGGCGGCGTGCAGATCTGGCAGCGGGCCCGAGGTGGAGTCATCCACGATGATCCACTCCAGCCGTGAATAGGGATAATCCTGCGCCAGAAGACAGGATTCCAGCATTGACAGAAGTGGGCGCCGGTTGTGCGTCACGGTGCAAACAGACACCATCGGCGGCTCTGCCGGCGCTGAGGGGTTGCGGAGAGAGGCCATGGGGGCCCGCCCTGGATCTGATTGTGAGAATCATCCTCCCCCATGGCGCGTCTAGGCGCCGTTGGCCCCCGGATGTTGGTGATACAGTAAAAATAAGGCGTTAGGGGGGTCAACTTGGCCCTCCCAACAACGCCGGTTCGTTTACGTTTTTACACTATGGGAAACTTCTCTGGCTTAAGCGATGATGACGCTGAGCTGCTCACTGGTGGCGCGGTGAGTAAACCCAGCACGGCCTATAACGGCAGCAATTACGGTCAGTTCAAGCAATCTGGAGGCACCGGAGCCAACCACCATCGACCAGGTCTGGCTTGGAGACATCACTTATATTCCCTTGAGTGGAGGTTCATTTTGCTATCTGGCGACACTGATGGATCGGTGTTC
>JBKCVY010000383.1:0-2653 GCA_046317475.1 Cyanobacteriota bacterium
CCCAGCGGCAGGAAGGCTTTTTCTGCGTCACCCTCAATCTTCCGCTCGGGGATCTGACGGCCCAGCAAATGCGCGGCCTGGCTGATGTGGCGCGCCGCTTCACCCCCGATGCCACCCGCACCACCGTCGAGCAAAACCTCCTGCTCCGTTGGATCCATGAAGCGGATCTTCCCTCCCTCTACCTCGCCCTGAAAGACCTCAAACTGCACGCACCCGGTGCCCAGACCATCGCCGATGTCACCGCCTGCCCGGGCACGGACACCTGCAAGTTGGGCATTGCCAGTTCCCGTGGCTTGGCCGGCGAATTGCGGCAGCGTCTGACCCTGAAGGGGTACCAATATGATGAAGCCCTCAAGCACATTCGCGTCAAAGTGAGCGGTTGCTTCAATTCATGCAGCCAGCACACGGTGGCGGAAATTGGTTTCTATGGCTCCAACCGCCTGATTGATCGCCATCGCGTTCCCCATCTTCATCTGATCTTGGGCGGTGAATGGAGCAATAATGCGGCTCACTATGGTCAATCCCTTGGTGTCATTCCCACAAAACGGGTACCGGAAGTGGTGGACTTTTTGCTCGACCTCTATTTACAGGGAAAAACAGCTTCAGAAACCTTCCCCCAATTTGTGAATCGCATTGGCAAGAAAGAGATTAAAGATCGTGTCCAACCCTTCACCCATGTCCCTTCCTATGCCGAGGATCCGTCCTTCTACACTGATTGGGGTGATGCGCGGGAATATACCATTGGTGACATTGGCATCGGTGAATGTGCAGGTGAAGTCGTCTCCCTGACCAACTTTGATGTTGCCCTCGCGGAAAGCCTCAACTTTGATGCCACCCTTCTGCTGGAAGCGGGTGAAAGCAATGGCAACATCCAACACGCGGCAGACAAGGCCCTGGCGGCCATGCTCAAGGCGGCCCAAGCCCTCCTCAAAACGCAAAATGTTGATATCGCTGATGCACCGGAGGTGATCGTCAGCGATTTTCGCCAATACTTTTACGACACCGAACTTTTCTTTGACCCATTCGTGCAGGGTAAATTTGCCAGCTATTTGTTTAATGCTTTCGAAAATCGTCATGAGCCCGCCACGTTGGATCGGGCCCGCCAGTCTGTTGAAGAGGCGCGACTGTTCATCGAAGCCGCTTACGAGTGCCATTCCCGATTGCTGCAGGCAGGCATCAGCACACCCGATGCCTTTGCCCAGTGGTACCAGGCGCGCCAACCCGTGCGTTGAACGCCGTTTTTCGCCCCTCTCCTTCCTTTCCCCTTAACCCCGCGACTCCCTGTCACCCTTAGCAATGACTGTCGAGCGTTTTTGCCTTAAATTCTTTGCAAAAGAATCTCAAGTTGACGACACCGCTTTCATCCCAATCTTTCACGATTGGATTCGTCTAAAATCATTGCCAGGTACATTGATTGATGTTGCTGACTATCGCCATGTGCCAGATGGTCCTGGGATCATGTTGATCAGCCACGAAATCAACTACGCCATGGACCATGCGGGCGGAGAGTTTGGGCTCTCAGCCCAACGCAAGTCCGGCGAGGCTGGTCCCCACCATGGGTTAATTCTCGCCCTCGCCAAACGTTTGGCCGAGTTTGGGGCCCTGCTGGAAGCCGACCCCCGTTTGGCGGGAGGCTTGGCCTTGGATGGTGGACGTTTTCTCTATCAAGCCAACGATCGCCTGCGCCTTCCCAACACACCCGAGGCTTTTGCGGCCCTTCAACCCGACCTTGAGGCCGCTGCTGGGGAGCTCTACGGCGGCGAATCGTTGCGCATCAGCCGGGTGAATAATGATCCACGCGAGCGGCTCGCTGTCCTAGTGGAATCGACGGCGCCCCGGTCCATGGCATCGCTCGCCTGAGGAATAGGCGGGTCACTTGCATAGGGAGCCATCGGGCGTCGCGGCAACACCATCGGCCTGCCCAGCCAGGCCAGCGCCTTCAGGGGTGTAGAAAGGGAATCCCATCCAATTGCGGTACAGCACTGGATGGCAGCTGGCAAGCCTTTGCTCCGCCTGCAGACGGCAGCGGCTCCAAGCCCCATCGTCGATCGGTGCGAACCGCAGATTCCTGGCATTGGCCAGCTCTGCCCGCTCGGCCAACGTGGGACAGAGATCGAAGCGAGTGGCGCGCACTAAGGCCATCTCCCGTTCCAGGGCAGCGGTCGTGATGGCGTTCCTCCGCTCGCGCAGCTGGCGGCAGGTCTGGAGATCCGCGGCCCGTGCCAGTCCATGGCAGGCCAGCAGCAGTGGCAGAGCCAGGAGGCGAACAGCCTGCTCCGGTGCCATCTATAGGGAGGGTGGCCGGGCCAGGTTCAGGGGGTGTGCCAACGACCACCGTCCAACCATGGTGGACCTGCGGGGGGCCTGATCAAGGCGATGGTCCCAGCGCCAGAACAGTGTCATGGAGGTGTGACGGCCCAGCCGCGGTGGAATGGAGGGAGGTCCCATCCGTCGCAGGCACGGTGATCGGCTCCTCCCGTTGGACGGACTCCCGATTCAACTCCCGTTCCAACATGCGAATGCGGCTTTCACGCAAACAATATTTACAGCCACCACTGGTTTGCAAATGTTTTTCAGGAGTGATGCTGATCAGCTTTACCGGATGAAGCGTGCAACGAATCGCAATCGGCGTTTTGTAACTTTTATATACAAT
>JBKCVY010000384.1:0-1408 GCA_046317475.1 Cyanobacteriota bacterium
AGCAGACGCGGAAACCCAAGGGGGTGTTCCCGGAGGTGATCAGGTTGTCGCGGATGACCGGGGGGAATCCGCAGCGGTAGGCCGAGCGGCATTCGAGCGGACCGTCGTGCCAGGAGCCGCCGCGCACCAGCCTGCCACTCCCCCCTTGCTCACCAGGCTTTGCCTCCACCCAGGGACGCCCATCGTCTGGCGCTCCCCGATAGGACCCATGCCAGTGGTCCGCACACCACTCCCCCACATTGCCGTGCATGTCATGCAAGCCCCATGCGTTCGCCGGGAAGCTGGCCACGTCCGTGGTTTGCTGGCGATGCTCCCCGCGGGGGCCGTCTTCACGGGCTTTTTCCGCGTTGTAGTTCGCCAGCGCGGTGTTGATCGTTTCCCCAAAGGCAAAGGGGGTCGTTGTCCCCGCGCGGCAGGCATACTCCCACTGTGCTTCAGATGGAAGGGCGTACGGGCGTCCGGTGCGTTGGCGGAGACGGCGGCAGAATTCATTGGCCTCGTGCCAGCTCACATCTACCACAGGGCGCTGGTCGCCGCGAAAGCGGTCAGGATCGACAAGCCTGGCCACTGGGTCGGGATCCAGGGGCTGCGGCATTGGTTCGAGGGCCGGTGGGACCTGCCGCCGCCATTGCGCCACCAGCCGCCACTGGGCCTGGGTGATCGGCGTCTGTCCCAAGAAAAAGCCCTGGAGCTGCACCAAATGCAGGGGACCCTCGGCGTCCAGGCGTCCGAGCTCCGTCGCTGGTGAGCCCATCCAGAAGCGCCCCGGTGGGATCCAAAGCATGGTGAGGCTGGAGACATCGCCCTTGGCGGGAGGGGCCGCGTCGGGCAGCAAGAGTTCGCGGTAGCCCTGGGCACGGCGCCGATGGGTGAGCAGGAAGCGAAAGGAGCTGGTCCCCGCGGCCTGGTGAGTGGAGGATGCGGTCATGGCCGCGGGCCGAGGGGCCAGACGGGATGGAACATCAGGCTAAGCGCGGCGGAGTCGAGCCATGGGGTGGGGCCAGGTGATGAGGGGCGGAGCGGATGGGGCGGGCGTGACTGTGGCGTGGGTGTGGGTTGAAAAAAAATTTTTTCGGCGCCTACGGCGCCAGGCGGCTCTTGATAGGGGAAGGGGAGGGACAACGCATCTTCTTTCCGTCTGCGACCCAAATCCGCAACAGCCAAGTGTAAAGATTTATAGCGTTTAAGGGTAGAGAATCAAATCCTGGGGGAGGCAACAGACACGGAAACCCCAGTTGCTGTCGTGGAGGCCCGGGTGGTTCCCGTAGCGAAAGGCCGCGCGGCAGCCCCGAGGCACATAGAACCAGGAGCCGCCGCGCAGCAGCCTCCACGCATCTTCGCCCGCCTTTTCTTTCAGCCATGGACGGCCATCCTCCGGCGCTCCCTCATAGTTCTCATGCCAGTGATC
>JBKCVY010000385.1:0-2765 GCA_046317475.1 Cyanobacteriota bacterium
CCAAAACATTGGATCCGCAAGGGGTGACGCAACAGAAGCGTCAGTTCCTCAACTTCTTTAATTGTCCAGGTGCTCCCGCCGTTTCCCCCTCCAGGAGGCTTGGGCGGGTCGTTGCCTCTCGGCAACCTCATCACCTTACAACACGGCCGGCTCTCGCCTCCATCTCGTAAAGCGGCGCGGTTCGGACTTCCGTCTCAACCGCGCCTCGTCAACGTAGCACATGGGTCGCCCGGTAGAAAAGGGGCGGACAAAAAAAACGAGGAACAGGCAAACCTGCTCCTCGGGGTAAGCGGGACAAAAGTGGGTGACCTGGTCAGGCCAGGAGGATGGGCTTAAAAGAGGCCTAGGGTCAGAGATTTATCGATGGGCAGGGCAGCTCCAATCCCCAGGTAAATGGTGAAGAGAGTGCCGAAGAGGAAGACAGAGGTAGCAACGGGGCGTCGAAACGGATTCTGAAACTTGTTAAAACTCTCAATAAAAGGAATCAGCATCAAGCCAAGGGGGACCATTGTTTGCAAAGCAATGCCCAAAAGCTTGTTGGGGACCACACGAAGGATTTGAAAAACAGGGTAGAGGTACCACTCAGGAAGAATTTCCAAGGGAGTGGCAAAGGGATCTGCCTTATCGCCTAGCATCGCGGGATCGAGAACAGCCAACCCGACGACACAACAGATTGTTCCGAGAATACAAACTGGGAAGATATAGAGAAGATCATTCGGCCAAGCAGGCTCACCATAGTAATTGTGACCCATTCCCTTAGCTAATTTTGCCCTGAGTTTTGGATCGGTAAGATCAGGCTTTTTGAGAATGTGCATGGTTTCAAGGGGATAAGGGGAGAACTTAGCAATAAAAAACTTAGAGTGGACCTGAAATTCCCTGCTTGCGAATCATCAAGAAATGCATCAACATAAAAACAGCAAGAAGCCAGGGTAAGACAAACGTATGAAGGCTGTAAAAGCGGGTCAGGGTGGCCTGCCCAACACTTTCGCCGCCCCTCAGCAACTCAACCATGAAGTCACCCACCACCGGCACGGCTGCAGGGACTCCAGAAACAATTTTGACAGCCCAATAACCGACCTGGTCCCAAGGTAGCGAGTAGCCGGTGACTCCAAAGGACACCGTGATCACAGACATGACAACACCAGTGACCCAGGTGAGTTCACGGGGACGCTTGAACCCTCCCGTGAGATAAACCCGAAACACATGCAAAATCAGCATCAGCACCATCATGCTGGCGCTCCAACGGTGGACGGATCGGATCAACCAGCCAAAGCTCACGTCAGTCATGAGGTACTGGACGGAGGCATAGGCCTCGGCAACCGTCGGCTTGTAATAAAACGTCATCGCGAAGCCGCTCGCGAATTGGATGAGGAAGCAGGTGAGGGTGATCCCGCCCAAGCAGTAAAAAATGTTGACGTGGGGAGGGACGTACTTTGCTGAGATGTCGTCGGCGATCGCCTGGATCTCAAGTCGCTCGTTGAACCACTCGTAGACGGGGTTGGACGGGGATTCGGACGCGGCAGGTGAAGAGTTCGCCATGCAGCGGAGTGCATTTGGTTGCGAAAGTCTACTGATCGTCCCCGCCGTGCCGTGAGCGTTTTCCCCAAAACCCGCCGCCTGCCTCAACCCTTTGCAACACCTGCCCCCCGTCCGCCCGACAAATCCGGACAGTGGCGCCAAGCTCGAGCGACGCTCTTGCGCGCCATGGGCAGCGGTCTTCTCGTGGCGGTTCTCCTTCTGTCCCAACCGATGGCCCTGGCCCTCAACGACGCGCAGCAGCTCGTGGTGGAGGCCTGGCGCCTGGTGCAACAGAGCTATGTAGATCCTGACCAGCTGGAGCGACTTCACTGGCGCCAACAGCGGCAAAGCACCTTGGAACATCCCATCCAAACGTCCTCGGAGGCCTACGCCGCCATCGAGACCATGGTCGGGTCCCTCGGGGATCCCTACACCCGCCTCTTGCGCCCGCGCGATTTCGCGGCCCTGCGCCAGAGCAATGAGGGCACCGTTTCCGGCGTGGGCCTCCAACTTGGCCTGCGTCACGAGGATGACCAAATCGTTGTCATCTCCCCCTTGGATGATTCCCCTGCCGCGGAAGCCCGCATTGCCTCGGGGAGCGAAGTGTTGGCGGTGGACGGACAGTCCGCAGAGGATCTCGGCCTTGAGCGAGCGGCAGCCCTTCTGCGCGGTCCAGCGGGGACGGAGGTGGACATCCGCTTGCGAGACAAATCGGGCACCATCCGGGACTGGCGTCTCACGCGCCGGCAAGTTGACCTCCTTCCGGTGCGCACTCGCCGCTTGCGGCTAGGGAACCACGACTTGGGGTACCTGCGCATCACCCAGTTCAGCGAGCCGGTTCCCTCTCAGGTGGAGGAGGCCCTAAAGACCTTTCAGCAGCCATCCAGCCCCACTGCCAAGCCCATTGAGGGCTTGATCCTGGACCTGCGAAACAACAGTGGCGGCCTTGTGAGCGCGGGCTTGGCCGTGGCGAACGAGCTGTTGGGGGAGGCCCCCATTGTGGAAACCCGTGATCGAACGGGAATCGCCGCAAACCAATTGAGCGCGGCGCGGCAGCTGTACGTGGGGCCAATGGTGACCCTGGTCAACGGAGGAACCGCCAGTGCCAGTGAAATTCTGGCCGGAGCCCTCCAGGACAATGGTCGCTCCCGCTTGGCAGGCAGCCAAACCGTTGGGAAGGGGCTGATTCAAACCCTGATCCCCCTTGGGGATGGCAGTGGCTTGGCCGTCACCGTTGCCCACTACCT
>JBKCVY010000386.1:0-3780 GCA_046317475.1 Cyanobacteriota bacterium
GGATTTCGGATCCCAATACTCCGAGCTGATTGCCCGCCGGGTGCGGGAAACGGAGGTGTATTCCCTGGTGCTGCCCTGCAGCACCACGGCGGAGGAGCTGCGGCTGCTGGGGCCTCGGGGAATCATTCTCAGTGGGGGCCCTAGCTCGGTTTACGAGGAAGGCGCCCCCCTCTGTGATCCCGCGCTTTGGGACCTGGGCCTGCCCCTGCTAGGCGTCTGCTATGGCATGCAACTGATGGTGCAACAGCTGGGCGGGCGGGTGGTGGCCGCCGGTCGGGCGGAGTACGGCAAGGCCCCGTTCCATGTGGACGACCCGACGGACCTGCTCACCAACGTGGAGAGCGGCTCCACCATGTGGATGAGCCATGGGGATTCGGTGGAACAGCTCCCCGAAGGATTTGTGCGCTTGGGCCATACGGAGAACACGCCCGATGCGGCGGTGGCCCACCATGGCCGCCGGCTCTACGGGGTTCAGTTCCACCCGGAGGTGGTCCATTCCACCCACGGCATGGCCTTGATTCGCAATTTCGTCTACCACATCTGTGCTTGCGCCCCCGATTGGACCACGGAGGCCTTCATTGATGAAGCCATCGCGGATGTGCGGGCGCAAGTGGGTGAAAAACGTGTGCTTTTAGCCCTCTCAGGAGGGGTGGATTCTTCCACCCTGGCCTTTCTGCTGCACAGGGCAATCGGTAATCAACTCACCTGCATGTTCATCGATCAGGGTTTCATGCGCAAAGGGGAACCTGAGTTTCTCGTGGATTTCTTTGACCACCGTTTTCATATCCAAGTCGAATACATCAATGCCCGCCAACGTTTTATTTCACGCCTGGCGGGCATCACGGATCCAGAGGAAAAACGCAAGACCATCGGCGCCGAATTCATCCGCGTCTTTGAGGAGGAAAGCAAGCGACTGGGCCCCTTTGATTACCTGGCGCAAGGAACGCTCTATCCCGATGTGATCGAATCGGCGGGCACCAATGTGGATCCCAAGACCGGCGAGCGGGTGGCGGTAAAGATCAAGAGTCACCATAATGTTGGCGGCTTGCCAAAGGATTTGCAGTTCAAGTTGGTGGAGCCCCTGCGCCGTCTATTCAAAGATGAAGTGCGCAAGGTGGGCCGCAGCCTCGGCTTGCCGCAGGAAATTGTTGGACGCCATCCCTTCCCGGGTCCCGGTTTGGCCATTCGCATCCTCGGGGAGGTGACGGCGGAAAAGCTGAATATTCTTCGCGACGCCGACTTGATCGTGCGGGAGGAGGTGCGCCGGGCGGGGTTCTATGACGCCATCTGGCAAGCCTTTGCCGTGTTGTTGCCGGTGCGCAGCGTGGGGGTGATGGGGGATAAGCGCACCTACGCCTTCCCGGTGGTGCTGCGCTTTGTCTCCTCAGAAGATGGCATGACGGCCGATTGGTCCCGTTTGCCCTACGACCTGCTGGAACTCATGGCCAACCGGATCGTCAATGAAGTCAAGGGGGTCAATCGTGTCGTGCTGGACATCACCAGCAAACCGCCGGGCACGATCGAGTGGGAATGAGGCCAGGGCCAGGGGTGGCCAGCCCCTCGGGGTGCCGGTACCATCGGTCACCCCGATTCCTCCTGTAAGACCTTGACACCCCTTGTCGCCGGCGAACAGGATTCCCAGCTGCAGCGTCGCCTCCAGCACGACACCATCCAGTTTGGGGAAAAGATCGTTTACCTCAATCCCTTCCTCTACTGGCGGCGCTTTGACGCCAACACCGACCGCTGGCTGCGCGAACCCGGACAATTACCGGAGGAACAAATCCAGGCCAACCGCAGGCGCTTCTATCCCGAGCTCGACTGGGACGCCATGGAGGCGGATGATCGCCAGGTACGGGAGGGCGCGGTGGAGATGTTCATCAAGACCCTGGAATTGATCACCACCTTCAATCCCGATCTCACGGCGGGCCAACTCCTGGAGGTGGAGCGCAAGATGGCCGTCACGAAGAAAAAGGCCTTTGAACGCTGGGTGGAGCGGGCCCTGCGGCGCCGAGAGAAGGTGGTGTCCCGCGACCGGCGCCGCTTTGATCGGGAACGGGCCCTCCGAACCTGGGGGGAATGGTTGGCCTTGCCCGCCACCCGGGCCGCCCTGCTGCCCCTGACGGGCCTGCTCGTGGTGGCGGTGGCCGCGGGTTGGTGGTTCGGCAGCCACCGGTTCTGCCTGCCGGCCACCGCCCCAGCGGCGGTGGAAACCCCCGCTCCCTGATGGCGTCCACGCCAGCCCCAGTTCGCGTCAGACTGAACCCATTCCCCCCGATCCGCGCCGATGGCCGCCGACCCTTTTGACGCCCTGCGGCTCACCCTGATGCAAGACGTGCTGCCGGTGGGCTTGGCGGTGGCCGAACGGGTGCGCAAGGGGGGGCCAAAGGAAGTGCTGGCGGCCTTTGATGGCTCCAACGCCGATCCCCTGGGTCGCTTGCGGGAGGAGGGCGAGCCAGCGGCCAAAACCGTGCGCGAAAACCTCGACCGTCTCCAGCCGGGCCTGGGCAATCCCGTCATGAAAGTGGAGGTGCGCGATGTGCCCGTCACCTCCGCCCCCAGGGATCCCGGCGGAGACTCGGCCGTTCCCTTCACCAACACCGTGGAGGAGGATCCCCAGGAGCTGCAGGCCGCCCTGGCCCGCATCGCGGAGCGATTGAACCAGTTGGAACGGCATCTGGACAGGCGATAGGGCAAAGCGGCCATGGCCTTTCTTGGCGTCTCGGGGGGGACTCGTCGAACCGGGTTGGCCCATCAGGCCTACTGGCTCATGGTGCTTGTTCTGCTCTTCGGCGGCGCCATCGTGGCCAGGCTGGCCTGGCTGCAGCTCCTTCACGGAGCGGAATTCCGGGTGATGGCGGATGAAAATCGCATCCGCCTGATCCCTCGCGATCCTGTCCGTGGCAGGTTGCTGGATCGCCATGGGCGGGTGCTGGCCACCAACCGCCTCACTTACACCCTGGTGGTGCAGCCCCGGTTGGTCAAAGAGGGTCAATGGCCGGCCCTGCGGGATCGGTTGGCGGCGCTGCTGGCGATTCCCGCGGATGCCCTGGACACCCGCTACCAGGCTGGCTTGAAAACGGAGGATTTCCAGATTGAGCTCTCCGGCCTCCTCACGCCCGCCCAGGTGCTTCGCTTCCGGGAGCAGGCCGGCCAGCTGTTTGGCGCGGAGGTGACGGTCAATGTGCTGCGCCACTATCCCCATGGCTCCCTGGCCGCCCACGTGATGGGCACCACCAGCGCCATCACAGAGGAGGAGTACCAGCGCCTTCAGCCGCAGGGCTACCGCATCAACGATCGCATTGGTCGCAGCGGCATGGAACGCGCCTACGAAACCACCCTGCGGGGCGAGTGGGGTGGACAACAGCTGGAAGTGAATGCCGCGGGTCAGGTGCAGAGGGTGTTGGGGGACAAGCCCGCGCGGCCAGGGAAAGACCTCAAGCTCACGCTCGATCTGGACCTGCAAACAGCCGCGGAGCGGGCCCTCGATACGGTGAGCAAGGGAGCCATCGTGGCCATGGATCCCCGCACCGGAGCGATTCGCGCCCTGGCGAGCCGGCCCACCTTCGACCCCAATGTCTTCGCCGATGGGCCCACCCTCAGCCAGTGGAATGACCTCAATCGTCCCGAGGCTCCCATGCTCAACCGGGCGTTCCAAGGCTTTCCCCCCGCCAGCACCTTCAAGATCGTCACCACGATCGCGGCCCTGGAATCGGGCAAGTTCAAGGAGTCCTCCACCCTGCCCACGATGGGCAGCTTTTGTTACTACGGCCAGTGCTATGC
>JBKCVY010000387.1:0-2237 GCA_046317475.1 Cyanobacteriota bacterium
AGGCGTCAATCAGCCGATAGCCCCGCTGCATGCCACCCCAACCCCGGGCGGTAGACGTCCCCTGGGACCGAGCGGCGGCTGGGGAGGGACGCCCTTGGGAAGGGGGTGACAGGGCCATGGACCGAATCTCCGAGTGGACTCATCCTTGGGCCATCTCCCGGGGGCGAATGTACTTTGCGACACCATTGTTCGTATCGAACCGTTCTGTTTTGTGTGCCCCTGTGGCGCCAACCCCCGCCGTGCTCAGGCGGGGAGCGACCAGGGGTTGAGACCCAGGTCGGCACCAATGCGGTGCGCGCAGGCAAAGCCACTGAAGGCCACGGCATTCAAGCCCTGGCCCGGGAAACAGGAGTCGCCGACGCAGTAGAGGCCCGGCAGGCCCGTGCGGTTGAACGGCATGGGCAGCAGGCCCGGCAGGCGCAACGCGGGGATGGGGCCATAGCTGCCGCCCATCCGCCCAAGGAAACGGCGGTGGGTGCGGGGAGTGCCCACTTCCCGATGCCGCACGGCGGCGGCCAGGCCCGGCAGCAGGACCTCCAGGCGGGCGATGAGCCGCTGGGCATCGTCCTCCTTCTTGGCCCGGTAGGCCGAAGGGGACAGGCCCTGCCAAGCCTCGATCGCGCTGGGGGTGAAGGGGTGCAGGATCTGGTGGCCGGGGGGGGCCAGGGAAGGATCGAGCAGGGTGGGAAGGGACATGAACACCGTGCCCTGTTCAGCCTCCATGGCCTCCCAGCGCTCCAACAGCAAGTGATGGCAATGGAAGCCCTCGGGCACCACCGACGCCTCAATGCCCAGGTGCAGAGACAAAAAGGACGATGAGGGTTTGTAGCGCCGCCGCCACGTGGACTCCGCCTTCGGGGTGTGGGGTGCGTCCACCAGGGGGTGGGGACCATGGGCCTGCCCAGGGGCAGGAGGCGCCTGGTCGGCGAACGTGTCCCAGCGGGTGGCGTTGCTGACCACCCGACGGGCGCGAAGCTCCTCCCCGCTGGCTAACCGCACCCCCACAGCCCGTCCCCCAGCGACCAGGATGTCCGTGACACGGGCGCGATAGCGGATCGCTCCACCATGGGCCTCAAGGCCCGCCACCAGTTTTTCGGCGATCACGCCCACCCCGCCCTTGGGATAGTTGATCCCCCCGGCGTGGCGATCGGAAAACACCATGCCAGCGTTGATCATGGGCGTGCGATCCGCCGGCATGACGCTCCAGCAGAAGCACTCCATGTCAATGAAGCGGAGCAGGGTCGGATCCTGAATGTGACGACGGGCCACATCGCCGACATTCACCGGCAGCCAACGGGCCAGGCCCAAGCAGGCCAGGGGCGCGCGGACGAACACCTTGGCCAGGTAGGCCGGATCCTCCAGCGACAGCAGGGGCATGGCATCCAGGCAGCGGAACACCTGCCAGCAGGTGTCGTAGAAGGCGCGAATGCCCTTGGCCTCATGGGGAAACAGGGCGGTGAGGCGGGCGATGAAGCTGGCGTAGTCGCGGTCCACCGCCACCTCCAGGCCCCCCGGCAAGTGGTAGGCGAGCTGCACGGGATCGGGCACCGTCTCACAGTGCTGGCCCACATCCGCCAGGGCGCGGGTGAGCAGGTTGGTGTGGCCCCGCTCGCCAAAACCAAAAATCATGGAGGCGCCCACGTCAAAGGTGTACCCATCTCGTCGAAAGCTGCCGCCGCTGCCACCGGGGATGAGGTAGCGCTCCAGCACAAGCACCCGCGCTCCCTTGGCCGCCAGCTGGGTGGCGGTCACCAGGCCGCCGATTCCCGCGCCAACCACAAGCACATCCCAAGGCCCCGCTGGCGCGTCGGTGGAGGCCATCGCCGGGCGCGGAGAAACCCCTGGCGCGAGCGAGGCGGACTCTGGGGCGGGACGGACGGTGGCGCTCACGGGGCGTGGACGGGCAACCCGCAGACCATAGAAGTTGGGGGACTGGCGGGGCAAAACCCCGCAGGCAGTGACGGCAGTCCGCTTGACCCACCGACTGGGTGGTGGGTCTGCTCAAAACCATCGTGCTCGTGGGTGGCGGTGACGTCCCCCATCGCCAAACCTTGGTTCCGCGCCGAGCGGGAGGAAGGCAGATCACCCGGGCCTTGCCTAGGAGTTCGCTGAAAAACCCGGCCAGTCCTGCGATAATGAATCAGCTGATCCACTTTTGATGCGAGGCCAACAGGAGCGCAGCGGCTCACTGTTCTCCTACGTCTCCATTGAGGAGCGAATCCCACCCAACCACCCCC
>JBKCVY010000388.1:0-4313 GCA_046317475.1 Cyanobacteriota bacterium
GAGGAGACCCCCCGGCTGGTCCACGGAGCCTGGGCCGGCGGCATGGAGATCCAGCTGGGCCTGGCCCGCCGACGCCATCCGCATCAGCAGCGTGACGGAATCGAGCAGAAGCTCCCCCGACGCCCCGGTGGAAAAGCTGGCGCTGACCGAACGGCTTCCCGCGACCAGCTCCCCTCCTTCCGTGGCTTGGTGGAGATTGTCGGAGAGCACCAAGGGGGCGGCCGCGGCGGCGGTGCCGATGGACAGGGTGGGGCTGTTGGGTGCCCACTCGACCCCCAGGACGACCCCAACGATCACCACACCGCTGGTGAACCAGCGCGGCGGCGCCAGTGACCCGAACGACGGAAGACAGGGTAACGATGGCAACGTTCTGGAGCGCTGGCGCGGTTGATCCATGCCGGACAGTCTGGGTCGACTGGCTTGTTTGCATCAGTCTTAGCAACCCAGACTTGGCCCGTGAAGACGCCAGGGCGGCTTGTGGACGCCGTGCGGCTTTTTTCGTGCGAATGCGCTAACGGGCCGGACGGGATTGTGAGTAGGTTGCGCTAGCGAGCCAAGACCCATCGGATGGACTGGAGTGACAGCCTTGTTCCAGCGCTGATCAGCGCGGATCCCCTTGGCCGTCCCCTGGATCCAGCCCCCGCGCCACCACTGGTGGGGCTGGACATGGCTGTCAGCCTTCCCCCGGGCCCCACCACCCGAACGGATGGCCCCGCCGCCTCCGTGTCCCTGGACGCCAGCTCGGTCTCCACCGGGATGGGGGCCGATGGGGCTGCAGGGGCGGATCTGCTGGTGCGGGCGCCGCTCGTCGTCAATCCCGCCGCCGCGGTGGTGAAGGTCGATGGCCAGGGTGCCACCTGGGCCCCGACGCCCGAGCTCACCCCGTGGCCCGCGATGGGGGAGGTGTTTGTCGTTCCAGGCGAAAGGACGGAAACCGTGGATCTGTTGTTTCAATGGACAAGGAAACAAACGGATTACAACAACGAAGTCGGCCTGTTTGAAGTGGATGCCTTGGGCCGCGTCGATGGCCTGGCGCCCGGGGAATTGGGGTATGCCGAGGCCGTCCTGCGCAGCCCTAGTCGGCAGGTGCTGTTTTCCTCCCGGATGGCCGCTGGAAACTGGCGGCAGCTCTCGCTCAGTGGTGGCGCCAATCTGGGTTTTTATGTGATTCAAAATGGCACGAGCGCGGAATGGTTGGCTAGCAATTCCCTGAACCAGCTCTCGGGACGGTTGGCCCTGTTCACGCTGGATGGCGCCAATCCCGATCAATTTGACCATGCCAAAAGCACCTTTCTTGGGGATGGCATTTGGCAGGTCAATCTGGAGGATCGCACCCATGGCGGCGATCAGGATTTCGATGATGTGGTCTTTCAGATCAGCCGTCCCGGGCTCATGGCGCCTGGCCGGAGCGGCCAGCGGGTGGACCTGACGATCGCGCCGGTGAGCCAGCGCTCGATTTTGAAGAATGAATTTGGTTTTTACCGGGTGGATGGGCCCGATGGGGCGGTTGATGGCATCAAGCCCGGAGAGGAGGGCTATTGGCGGGCCGCCCTGGGGGGAACCCGCCACCAGGTGCTGATGGCTTCCGGCGCCAAGTTGGGGGAAACCTCCGTTTCCCTGCCCTCTGGGGCCAGCCTGGGCTGGTATTTGGTCAACAACACCTCCAGTCGGGAGGCCTTGACACGGGCCGGGGGTGAACGGTCGGTCTTCTTCTCCTACGCGGCCGCCAACGCCGATGGGCTCAGCCATGTCCATCCCCGTGGGGACAGCCAGATCTGGGCGTGGGAGGAAACCCACCGGGGGGGGCACAGGGATTTCAACGACCTGGTGTTCCGCTTTGCGTTTGGGGCGCCCGCCGACCCCCTCCCTCCGCCAACGCTCGCGATCGGTGACGGGCAGGTCAGCGAGGGGGACAGCGGCACGCGGGACGCCACCTTCACCGTGCGGCTGTCCCGCGTCGCCACCGTGCCGGTGAGCGTGAGCTTCCGCACCGCCGATGGCAGTGCTGTCGCGCCCGGGGATTACACGGCCTCCGCTGGACGCCTCACCTTCGCGCCCGGTGAGCTGGAGCAGGCGATTCGCATCCCCGTCGTGGGGGATCGGGAACGGGAGGCCACGGAAGGCTTCAGCGTCAGCCTGAGCGATCCCACCAATGCCAACATCCTGGATGGCCTGGGGATGGGCACGATCCTTGATGACGACACCCCACCGCCAGATGCCACCGCGCCGGTGGCCGATGGCGAAAGCGCCACGGTGGACGAGGGCGGCACGAGTGGCAATTTGGCCCTGCTGGAGGGTGACAGCGACAGCCCGGACGAGCCCAGCGGCAGCGGCCTGAAGGTGGCCGAGGTGAATGGGGTGCCGCTGGCGCGCATTCCGCTCCAAAGCGACGGGCCCCATGCCGGCTTCCATGCCGTGGCGGGCAGCGCCGGCACGCTGGTCGTGAAGCCCGACGGGACGGCCTTCTACATCCACAACGGCAGTCAGACCACCAGCGACAGCTTCACCTACCGAGCGGTGGATGGGGCGGGGAACCTCTCCAACCCGGCCGACGTGCGAGTGACCATCACGCCGCGTCCGCCAAGACTCTCCATCAGTAACGCAACAATCAATGAGGGCGATGATGGGGTGAAAAATATCACGTTTATGGTCCGTCTCTCCCGCCCCTCCAGTCAGTGGGTCTCCGTCGACTACGGCACCCGGGCTGGGTCCGCGGTGGGAGGAGAGGATTTTGAGCCCAGCACGGGCCGGATCACGTTTGAGCCTGGCGAGGTGGAACGGACCATCAACATTGGCGTCAGGGGAGATCTTCGCGACGAGCCGACGGAAACATTTGGCCTCAATCTCTTCAATCCGCTGAATGCGGCCATCAGTCAGCCCGATGCGATTGGCACCATCTTGGATGACGACTTCAATAGGCCTCCCGTCTTTACCAGCACGCCGATTGTGCAGGCGGAAGTTGGGGTGCCTTATGCCTACATACTACAGGCTGTTGATCCCAATCCCAAGGATCAATTAACGCTATCTGCCATCTCAAATCCGCTCAATTGGCCGAAGATCGACATCGCCAATGGCACTGCTCAACTCATCCAGACTCCGTCCATTCTTGATGTGGGCCAGCATGCCTTTGCCTGGCAGGTGAGCGATCAAAATGGCTTGACCTCAACCCAGCACTACACGTTGGCCGTGAGTGCCGTGTTGAAGGAGGGGCGTTCCTTCTCCCCTTCCCTGGAGAGGCCGCTGAACATCCCCTCTTCCCCCAGTCTGCTGCGTTTGAAAATTGAGGGGATCAGCTTTGACCAGTCTGACGTTGATTCGATTAAGGATGCTTTTGAAATTGACTTGCTCGATGTTGATGGCAGGTCGCTTGTCCACACGATCGGGAGTGACAAGACCGCGTTCTTCAACCTGACAGAAGGGTTGCCAGCGGCAGTGGCCCCCGGGGTGACCTTTGATGAACAAACAGGAGTCCTTCTCCTTAACTTGGTTGGCCTTCAGCCCGAAACCACCGCCCGTTTGGTGCTACGTCTGATCAACAACGATCAAGACACCGCCAGCCAACTCCGAATCACGGAGATCAGCCTGGACCAGGCTCCCCTGGGAACGACGGCGACTCAGGCAACGCCATTGCCCCCGGTACAGGAGGCCCTCTCGGCACGGGCCATGCCGTCCAGCCTCACCAATGTGACGGATTCCCTAGAGATTCAGTATGCACGAACCACGGCGAACAGCCAAAAAGATTTGCTTCAGGCTGACTTTACCCTCAAGAATAGGGGCATCTACGGCATCAATACGCAGCTGCTATTAGCCGTCAAGAACATCAGCCATGCCGGGGTGCATGTGAGGGAGGCGGATGGGATCAGTCCGGACGGGTTTCCGTATTATGACTTGAGCGACCAGTTGGTGAACAATCGACTTGATCCGAATCAGGCAACAGCTCCAGCCAGGCTTGTATTCCATAATCCTGGGCAGACTCAATTCACCTACGATCTTGTCGCCTATGCGCTTGTTAATCAACCTCCGTCAATTTTGAGTCAACCCGGCCGAGAAGTCATCCGGGGGCAGAGGTACGACTATGACATCCAGGCCATTGATCCGGATAACGATGGACTGACCTATGAATTATTGTCATCGCCTCCAGGCATGACCATTGATGCCATATCTGGAGCGATCCAGTGGGAGGCGGCGGAAAGGGGAACTTATAATATTGACTTGCAAGTCAGTGACGGGCGCGGCGGAGAGGCGCAGCAAAGCTACTCGCTTTCCGTTGTTGACCCTCCAGCCAATCGACCTCCAGTTTTTCATTCCGATCC
>JBKCVY010000389.1:0-7013 GCA_046317475.1 Cyanobacteriota bacterium
GCTCGGCGCGGCAGCGGGCAAAGGCCTCCGCCGGATGGGGTGCGGCGCTGATGGGCCGGCCGACCACGATCTGGCTGGCTCCCGCCCTGATGGCCGCGGCGGGCGTCATCACCCGGGCCTGGTCATCGCCGCCGCTGCCCGCCGGGCGGATGCCGGGCGTGACCAGCGCGAAGGGCTCGGGGTGGAGGGCCCGCAGGGCCGCCACCTCCAGGGGCGAACACACGCACCCCCCCACCCCAGCCTTCGCCGCCAGGCCGGCCAAGCGCGCCACGGCCGTGGGCACCGGCTCCGTGATGGCCAACTCCGCCTGATACCGCCCCGGCTCCCAGCTCGTGAGCACGGTGACCGCCAGCAGGGTGGGCGCGGGCAGGCCCGCCGCCGCGGCCCCCTCCACCGCGGCGGCCTGGGCGACCCGCAGGGCCTCGCCGCCCGCGCAGGCATGCACCGTCATCAGCCGGGCCCCCAACTTGGCGGCGGCCCGACAGGCGCCAGCCATGGTGGCGGGGATGTCATGCAGTTTCAAATCCAGAAACACCTCCAACCCCCGCTCCCGCAGCCGCGGCACCACCTCGGGCCCGGCGGTGATGAAAAGCTCCAACCCCACCTTCACCCAGCGCAGCTCGGGAAGGCCGCGCACAAAGGCCAGGGCCCCCTCGGCATCCATGCCATCCAGGGCGACGATGATGCGATCCGCGGGGCTGGGGCGCAAGGACAAGGGGCAAGCTCCACAGGGGGTCCATCAATGAGCAACAGTAAGGAGACGCGTTCCGCCGATCACCCGGAGGCGGTTGGCTCCGGCGGCTCGGGGTCAGGGCGCGTCAGCCGCAAATCCGCCAGGAATGGATGGTGGGGACTGACCGCGCCCTGGCGCGCCAGCCAGTCCGCCGCCTGTTGCCGGTCACCGGCCAGGATGAGCTTCATCAGCCGCGTCCGCAGGGCCGCGGCGGCGGCATCCCCGGGGTTCACCTCGCCGACACGGCCCAGCAGCGCATACACCAAACTCGGCACATTTTTCCCCTTGGCGGTGACGCGATCAACCAGATAACTGACAAAAAGGGGCTGCTTCTCCCGGGCCAGCACGGCATAGATCGTGGCGTCACTGACGAGGATACGGGTTGCATAATTTTTGTTGATCCCCTCCAAGCGACTGGCGAAATTCACATCATCTCCAACCACCGTGTAATTGATGCGATCCGGCGATCCCAGGTTGCCCACGATGGCGGATCCCGTGTGGACGCCAATGCGGGTGTTGAACACAATGTCCAAACCGCGTTTGGCCCAGGCCAGGTTGAGGGCATGGGTGCGTTCCTGGATCTGAATCGCCGCCTCACAGGCCCGGCTGGCGGCATCCGCGATCGGGGTGGGCGCCCCCCAAAAAGCCATCACCGAATCACCGATGTACTTATCAATCGTGCCCCCGGATTGCAGAATCGGCTCACTGATCGCCCCCATATATTCATTGAGCACAAGCAGCATGGCAGAGGCGGGCAAGACCTCCGCCACCCGGCTAAAATTTTCCACGTCAGTGAACATGAACGTCAGCTCGCAGATCTCCCCTCCCAAACTTGAACTCACCTGTTGATCAAGCAACAATTTCACTGCCTCTCTCGGCAAATAACGCGCAAAGGCATGAATAGCCTTCTCCAGCTTAAGCATGGATTGAAACACCCGATAAACCTCAACAATCCAGCCATCATGCAAAACAACCTGATTGCCCTCGGCATTGGACAACCGCGACATCCCATCCATCTGCGCACTGATGACCCGCAACGGCCGACTCATCAGATAGCCCAGGCCAATGCCAATCGGCACCACAAACAGCACGGCCACAAAGGCACTGAACACCAACACTCCGCGCACCCTGGCCTCCTCCGCCAGCACCGTCTCGGCACGAATATCCAACCCCACCACCAACGCGCGCCCCGCCGGGGCATCGATCACAACCGGGGCATAGCCTGAAAACCATATGCCTTCCTTGTCCTCAATCAGTTGACCATCGGTGATGGCCTCACCGGTTTGAATCAAGCGGACCAGGGCGCGAGTGTCATCTTCTTTCAGTTGGTAGGCGCTGCCGGGCTGGTACAAGAGGCCCTCCTTTTTGGAGGGGATATCCACAAGATATGTGGCCGTAAGGCCATATTTTTGGCGGGGATCCCGTTCCACTTTCCAGGTATAGACGGCGTTCAAATCCTGAATGCGAATCAATGTCTGTTTCAAGACGGCTCTGACACGCTGATAACTCACACTTGAGGGCCCGGCGGTGGATTGGGCCACGGCCTCCAGATCGGCGGGAGAGATGCGGCTGGCGGTGAGCAGGGCGATGTCTTTGAGGCGCACCGCCAGGGCCTGGCGGGCAATGCGGGCCCCCTCGTGGCTGACGGCGATGCCGATGCTGGTCGCCGTCAGCAGGCTGATCCCGGTGAGCAGGCCGCACAGCGCCAGGGACAACCGCAATTTCATCGCGTCACCCGCAAAGCGGACGTCATCTCCCCTACCGCGCGGCGGGCACCCACGGGCCGCCCCTCACTCGGCCACCAGCCGCCGAAAGGTCGTCTTGCCCAGCTGCAGCACCCGACCGTGCAGCGCCTGGGGGCTGGCGAACTCCTGGACGGGATTGGTGAGTTTTTCCCCATCCAGGCGCACGCCACCACCCTCAATCTGACGCCTGGCCTCGCTGCTGCTCTTGCACAGCTTGAGGGCGCCCAACAGGTAGAAGGCCTTCGCCGGAAACGACACGGCCGCCAGCGATACTTCCGGCAGGGTTTCATCGGATTGGGCCGCCCCTCCGCCGGGGTTGGGGGAAGGGGAGGACCTGCCGGCCTGAATCCCCGCGGTCGCCTCCAACTTGCCTCCCGGCAGCCCCACCATGCGCCCCGCGCTCGCCTGGGCTTCCAGCGCCGCCGCTTCCCCGTGGCGGCTGGCGGTGACAGCCAAGGCCATGGCCTTCTGCCGCTGGCGGGGAGCCTCCGGCAGGTCCGCCAGATCCAGATCGGTGAGCAGCGTGAGGTAGTCCTCCACCGCCCCATCCGGGACCTTTTCCAATTTGGAATACATGTCGAGGGGCGGATCGCTGAGGCCGACGGTGTTGCCCAAGCTCTTGCTCATTTTTTGCACTCCGTCGGTGCCCGGCAGGATCGGCAACAACAGCCCGTACTGGGGCGGCTGGCCGAAATGGCGCTGCAGATCCCGCCCCATCGCCACATTGAACTTTTGATCCGTCCCCCCCAGCTCCACATCCGCTTCCACGCGCACGGAGTCGTAGCCCTGCAGCAGGGGATAGAGAAATTCATGCAGGGAGATGGGCGTGCCCTGGCCATAGCGGTTGGCGAAATCCTCCTTGGCGAGCATCTGACCCACCGTGCTGGGGCCGAGCAGCTCAATCACCCTTGGCAGGTCCAGCTCCGCCAGCCACTCGCTATTCCTGCGCACCTCCAGTCGCCCGGGAGTGGTGAAATCCAGCAGGGCCCGCTCGGGGGGCTGCCCCAGCCCCAACTGCACCAAATAGGTTTCCGCGTTGGCCTCCACCTCGGCGGCGCTGAGCTGCACCCGGGTGGCGCTCTTCCCGGTGGGATCGCCGATGCGGGCGGTGAAGTCGCCAATGATCAGCACCGCCGTGTGACCAGCCTCCTGGAACGCCCGCAGCTTGCGAAACAGGATGCTGTGGCCCAGATGGATGTCCGAGCCCGTGGGATCGATCCCCAACTTGACGCGCAACGGCCGCCCCTGGCGCCCCGCCTCCGCCAGCCGCGCCCCCAAGCTGTGTTGGGGATCGGACGCCAAGGGACCGGTGCCCTCCGGAAACAGGTCGGCGAGGCCGCGCCGCAACCAAGCTGGCAGGCCAGCGCCCGGTGTTCCACCGTCTCCCTGCAGCGTTCTCGTGCCCACCATCCGCGCGCAAACCGCGGCTGGATCGTAGGCAGGCGCTGGCGCCCCACCGCCATGATTGGGATGGCCATCGCCATGCCGCCAGCCGTGAGGGTGCTGCTGATCCACCAAAACTTCCCGGGCCAGTATCGCCACCTGGCGCCGGCCCTGGCCGCCCGGGGCGACCAACTCCTGGCGATAGGGGCGGCCCAGGCTCCAGGACTCGATGGCGTCCCCCTCAAGCGCTACCCCTTGCCGAAGACGACGCCCAGCTGCCACCCCTGGGCCGCGGATTTCCAAACCAAGTGCGTGCGGGCCCAGGCCGTCGCGCGCCTGGCCCGCCAGTGCCGCGACGAAGGATTTCAGCCGGATCTGGTGATCGGCCATCCCGGTTGGGGGGAGCTGCTCGCCATCAAGGATGTGTTCCCCTCCGTGCCCGTGCTGCACCAGCTGGAGTGGGTCTACACCTTGACAGGCGGCGACACCAACTTTGATCCGGAGTTTCCCCTCACCGGCACGGAAGCCGACAGCCAGTTGCGGCTGCGCCGGGCCCCCCAGCTGCTCGCCTTCCACGACCTCGACCACGCCTGGGCGCCGACCCATTGGCAGGCGGCCTGCGCGCCTCGGGAATTCCGGGATCGCGTCAGCGTGATCCATGAGGGCATCGACACTCGAACGATCACCCCCAATCTCGCGGCGGAAGTGCGGCTGCAACGGGCTGGGCTGACCCTGCGGCCCGGCGATGAGGTGCTCACCTTCGTGGCTCGCAATCTGGAGCCCTATCGGGGCTTTCATGTCTTCATGCGACTGTTGCCCGAACTGCAACGGCGCCGGCCCAATCTCCAAGTGGTGGTGGTGGGTGCGGATGGGGTGAGCTACGGCCGGGCGCCCAAAGGAGGCGGCACCTGGCGGCAGGTGCTTCTGAAGGAGGTGGGCGGTGCGCTGGCCATGGAGCGGCTCCACTTTGTGGGGCGGGTGCCCCTATCGGTGCTGCACAACCTGTTTCAGGTGTGCCGTGCCCATGCCTACCTCACCTATCCCTTTGTGCTCAGCTGGAGTTTGCTGGAGGCCATGGCCTGCGGCGCCCTGGTGGTGGGTTCGGCCACGCCGCCCCTGCGGGAGGTGATTGAGGATGGCGTCAATGGCCATCTGGTGGACTTTTTTGACCAAGCGTCTTGGCTGGACACCCTGGAGGAGGTGCTCGCCGATCCCGAGGGCCAAAATCCCCTGCGTCACCGGGCTCGACAAACCATCGTTGCGGGTTACGACCTGAGGAGCCACGGCCTGCCCCGGCAGTTGGCCCTGGTGGACCAGGTGGCACGCCTCAGCCGCTGAGCTCCAACTGACCCTTCATGCGCTCCAAGGTGTGTTGCATCTGTTCAAACATCCGCTCCGGCGTCAGCCCAAATTGACCCAACTGGGTGCGCAACTGCTCCACGGTGAGCTTGGCCTGGAAGTCCTCAGAGAGTTCAAACCGCTTCATGAACACCCGGTAACGGTCCATGATCGCTTCCATCTGATCGATGTAGAGCTTCTTGCCCTCGCGATCAAACTTGCCGTAGCTGCTCCCCAGCTGCATCAGCTGCTGGTAATCGCCAAACAGCCGCTTGGCCTCGTCTTGAATGATCTCAGAATCAAAAAAGGCCATGGCGCCGAGGCAGACCGTTCCAAAACACTCGGAGAATTCTGGGGAACGGTCGCCCGCCGCGGGGGTGCGGATCCACGCATGCGGGGGGCGGACGGGCGCGCCATTTCGTAGCGATTTCCGCTGAATCGCCAGGACAGGCTTCACATCCTGATGGGACCCTTCACCCCCCTCCCATGGATCTGACGCCGCAGCTGCCGCTGATGCGGCGCAATCAACGGCAAGCCGAAGTGCTGTTTCAAGACGACCGGGTGGTGCTGGCCCTCGGCTGCCGCACCCTGATCGCCGCCCTGGCATGCCTGAGCCCCCGCGAGCAAATCGTGGGGGTCACCACCTCGGAAACCGCCACGTTGGCGGTGGTGGAACGGGAACGGCCCGATCTGGTGATGGTGAGCGATCCCCTGGAGCAGGGCTGCAGCCTCAACCTGGTGACCACCCTCAAACGGCGTTGGCCAGCCCTGCGCGTTCTGCTCCTGGTCATGGGAACTCCCCGCTCCCAGCGGTTGCAGGCGGGCGTCGCGGCCCTGCGGGAGGGGGTGGCGGTGGTGCTTGATCAGCGCATTGGCACCGGCAGCGAGATGGCGGCTCTCCATTCCCTGCGGGTGGGGGCCCGCTTTGTCGATCCCTCCATCGGCCAACCCCTTCAAGCGGCCCCGCGGCTCAGTGGTCGGGAACGGGAAGTGTTGCGCTGGCTGGTGGCCGGCCAGAGCAACGTCCAAATCGCCACGCGCATCGGGGTGTCCCAGGAAACCGTGAAAAGCCATGTCTCCAGTGTGTTGGGCAAGCTGGGGGTCGCCAACCGCCAGCAGGCGGCCCTATTGGCCCTGCGGACAGGACTGCTCGACACTTGACCCCGCGCTTGGCCCCACCCCCTGGCGAGGGAGGGGATCCTGCCGCTACTTTCGGAAGCGTTTGCAGGCGGTGTGGCCACCATGGCCCGAAGGCACTGGTTGGATCCCCTCGCCCGTCGGGTCCTGATCGCCACAGGGCACATCCCCGCCCCCTCCGCCCTGGCCGCCCGACGGGCAGCCCATGAGGATGCCGCGCGACAAGCCGCCCATGACGCGGCGGTGGAGCGGGACTTCTGGACGCTCAAGGGCGCCTGCGCCGCCGGCCTGGTGGACGTCAATCGCGCCACGGCCAGCGACTGGCGCCAGCTGCCGGGCTGCACAGCCGAACAGGCCGATCTCCTGGTGCGCCTCCAGGCGGGGGGCGTGCAGCTCAGCGGACCGGACGACCTGCGGCGGTTGCTCAACCTCGATGGCGCAACCCTGCGGGAGTGGCTGCCCCGGCTGGTGTTCCACTGGTATGGGGAACCGGCCCCCCTCCCCGTGGAGCCCGTGGCGATCAACAAGGCCGGCGCCGCGGAGTTGCGCGAGCGGCTCAGCCTGTCCCCCGAACGCTTGGGCCGCCTCCAACAGGAACGGGCCCGCGCACCCTTCCGCGACCTCGCCGAACTGCAGGAGCGGCTGCAGCTGCCCGCCCCCCTGGTGGAAGCGTGGAT
>JBKCVY010000390.1:0-8161 GCA_046317475.1 Cyanobacteriota bacterium
CAGTCATACATGAGCGATAACGGGGTTTGGATTAAATCCTTGTGAACCAGCTCGCCATGATCTCGTGAAGAGGAGAGAGTTAGACCATGTTAATACCATAGAATCTTTCGTGAAGCGGCTTCGTCCAATAGGTCGATGCCTGGATGAACCAGCTCCGTTGATTCCATCGCTCCGTTTCTCCTCCTTTACCGGCCACCCCTCTCCCCTGCAGCATCGACCCGCCACCCCTTCAACCTGTGGACCCCCTGGATCCCAGCTCCGCTTGCCAGGCCACCCCCGGCGCCCGACGATAGCCCCCAACTGGCTCCGTCGCCCCCATGCTTCCCTGGTTGCTGGCTGCCCTCACCCTGGCGGCGGTGCTCCTCACGGCCCCAGCCCTGGGACGCCATCTCCACGCCGTCTTCACCGACCAGCCCCAGCCCCTCCTCGACCCCTGGCTGGATGTCCTGGAACGGCGTCTCCTCGCCTGGATCGGTGAAGACGGCCGCCCCGCCGAATCCGCCCGCGCTTATCTCATCCCCCTTCTGCTCTGCAATGCCTGCTGTGGCGCCGTAGCGCTAGCGCTGCTCCTGTTCCAGCCCCCCTGGCTCAATCCCTTTGGCTTCGGTGGCCTGCGCTGGGACCTGGCCCTGCACACCACCCTCTCCTTCCTCACCAACACCGATCAGCAGCACCTGCTCCCCGAACGAAGCCTGGGCACCCTGGCCCAGCTGGGCGCGATCCAATTCCTGATGTTCGTTTCCGCCGCCACGGGATTGGCCGCGGGCTTCGCCGTGCTGCGGGGGTTTTGCGGCCAACCCCTGGGCAACTTCCACCGCGATGTCCTGCGGGCCCTCACCCGCGTGCTCCTGCCGGGGTCCCTCCTGCTTGCCCTGCCGCTGCTGTTCTCCGGTGTGCCGATGACCCTCGCGCCGCCGTTGCTGGTCACCACTCTGGAGGGGGGCCAACAACTCCTGCCGCGCGGGCCAATCGCCCTGTTCGAGGCGATCAAGCACCTCGGAGAGAATGGCGGCGGCTTCCTGGCCGCCAACTCCGCCCACCCCTTCGAAAACCCCACCCTGCTCACCAACCTGCTCCTCACCTGGGCGATGCTCGCCATTCCAGCGGCCACCCTTGACGCCTTTGGCCGGCTGCTGAACAATCGGCGCCAAGGCGTCCTGCTGCTCACCATGGTGACGGCCCTGCTGCTGGCGGGCGCGCTGGTGGCCATGGCGGCGGAGCAGGCCGGCAATCCCCGCCTGCTTCCCTGGCTTAGTGGCGCCAACCTGCAGGGCAAGGAGCTGCGTTTCGGCGCGGCCCTCTCCGGGTTCTGGTCCGTGGTGGCCACCGGCTCCATGACCGGCGCCGTTAACGGCTCCCTCGACGCCTCCCTCCCCCTGACGCTCCTGGTGTCCCTCGCCAACCTCTTCCTGCAGGTGGTGTTTGGCGGGCAGGGCACGGGCGTCGCCAACCTGCTGGTCTTCCTGCTGCTGGCGGTGTTCCTCACCGGCCTGATGGTGGGCCGCACGCCCGAGGTGTTTGGCCGCAAGGTGGAGAAGGCCCAGGTGGTGTGGGCCAGCCTGGTGCTCCTTCTCCATCCCCTGTTCGTGCTTCTCCCCGCGGCGACCACCCTGGCGGCGGGACCGGCCCGGGCGGGGTTCAGCGCGGCGAACGCCCACGCGATCAGCCAGGTGGTGTACGAATACGCCTCCGCGGCGGCCAACAACGGCAGCGGCTTGGAGGGGCTGGCCGATGGCAGCCTCTGGTGGAACCTCACCACCTCCCTGGGCCTGGTGGGGGGTCGCTACCTACCGATCGCCGCCCTGGTGCTCCTGGCCGATGGGTTCCGCCGCAAGCCCGCCCTCGACCCCAGCCCCGGCACCCTGCCCACGGCCACCCCGCTTTTTACGGCCGTCACCGCCGTGGTGCTCCTCATCCTTGGTGCCCTCACCTTCTTCCCGGTGCTGGTGTTGGGTCCCATCGCAGAGGCGCTCGCCCTGGCCGCCTGACCCGTGACGATGACGACTCCCGGACGCATCCATTTCCCCCGCATGCCGCGGGGACCGCGCCAAACGCGCCGCTACACCGAACGTCCCCAGAACCAGGGGCTGCTGCGCCGTGCCCTCTGGGAAGCGCTGCGGAAGGTTGATCCCCGCAAGGCCGTCGCCAATCCGGTGATGTTCGTCGTGTGGTGCGGCACGGTGCTGTGCCTGCTGCTCACCCTCGAGCCCCGCCTCTTTGACGCCAGGGCGCTGGCCAGCGAGCGGGGCTTCAATGCCCTGATCAGCCTCACCCTGCTGGCCACCCTGCTCTTCGCCAACCTCGCGGAGGCACTGGCGGAGGGGCGGGGCAAGGCCCAGGCCGATGCCCTGCGCCGCACCCAGGCCCGCACCCAGGCCCAACGGCTGCGGGCCGATGGCTCCAGCGAGCTGGTCGACTCCGCCGCGCTGCGCTCCGGGGATCGGGTGCTGGTGCGGGCAGGGGAACTGATCCCGGCCGATGGGGAAGTGATCGCTGGAATGGGTTCGGTGGATGAATCGGCGATCACGGGAGAATCGGCGCCCGTGCTCAAGGAAGCCGGTTCCGACGTGGGCGGCACCGTCACCGGCGGCACCCGCCTGCTCTCCGACGAGCTCACCCTGCGGGTCAGCGCCAATCCGGGCCAGGGCTTCATCGACCGCATGATCGCCCTGGTGGAAGGGGCAGACCGCGGCAAGACGCCCAATGAAATCGCCTTGACCGTCCTGCTCGCGGTGCTCACCCAGGTGTTCCTGATCGCCGTCGCCACCCTGCCTCCCATCGCGGGCGTCGTGGGGGCCGCGCCCTCGGTGGTGACGCTGGTGGCGTTGCTGGTGGCCCTGATCCCCACCACCATCGGCGGCCTGCTCAGCGCCATCGGCATCGCCGGCATGGATCGGGTGGCCCAGTTCAACGTCATCGCCACCTCCGGCCGGGCCGTGGAGGCCTGCGGAGACGTCAACACCCTGGTGCTCGACAAGACGGGCACGATCACCCTCGGCAATCGCCTCGCGGAGGACTTTCTGCCCCTGGCGGGTCATAGCGTCGCCGAGCTGGCCAGCGCGGCTCTGGCGGCCAGCTGCCTTGACCAGACGCCGGAGGGACGCTCCATCGTGCGTCTCGCCGAAAAACATGGCGCCAACCTGGCCTTTGATCCCGCCCTGGCCAGCGGTATCGACTTCTCCGCCCGCACCCGCATGAGCGGCACCGACAGCCCGGATGGGTCCCACTACCGCAAGGGGTCCGTGGATGCGATGGCGGGCTGGGTGCGGTCCCAGGGTGGCCCGGTGCCGGACGAACTGGACGCCTGCTTCGCCCAGGTGTCGCACCTCGGCGGCACGCCACTGGCGGTGGCACGGGACGGCGAACTGTACGGCGTCATCTACCTGAAGGACATCATCAAGCCCGGCATTCGCGAGCGCTTCCAGCAGTTGCGCAGCATGGGCATCCGCACCGTCATGCTCACCGGCGACAATCCGCTCACCGCCGGCGTGATCGCCCGGGAGGCGGGCGTGGATGACTTCATCGCGGAGGCCACGCCGGAAGACAAGATTCATGTGATCCAGCGGGAGCAGGCCCTCGGCAAGCTGGTGGCCATGACCGGCGATGGGTCGAATGACGCGCCGGCCCTGGCCCAGGCCAATGTGGGCGTCGCCATGAACTCCGGCACCAGGGCCGCCAAGGAGGCCGCCAACATGGTGGACCTCGACAGCGATCCCACCAAACTGATCGACATCGTCACGATCGGCAAGCAATTGCTGATCACCCGCGGGGCGCTCACCACCTTCTCGGTCGCCAACGACATCGCCAAATACTTCGCCATCCTGCCGGCCCTTTTCGCGGGACAAGGGCTGGAGCCGCTCAACGTCATGGGCCTCGCCTCGCCCCGCTCCGCCATCCTGTCGGCGATGATCTTCAATGCCCTGATCATTCCCGCCTTGGTGCCCCTGGCCCTCCGCGGCGTCGCCTTTCGTCCCCTCAGCGCCGAGCGGCTCCTGCGTCGCCATCTGCTGATCTATGGCGTCGGCGGGGTAGTGGCGCCGTTTGTGGGCATCAAGCTGATCGACCTTGCCCTCAGCGCCCTGGGCCTGCCCTGATGCGCCTCCCCGCCACCGCACCGATGCGCCGCCTGTCCCGCCCGCTCCTCTGGCTGCCACTGCCGCTCGTCGCCGGCACCATCGCCCTGGCGCCCCTGTTCCGCGCCAGCCAACCGCCGCTCCAGAGCCATGCCCTTGCCGCCCTGCTCTGCGTCAGCGTTGCCCTTTCGGCCTATCTGTTTGCCGTGATCGTTCAGCCGGAGGCCTTTTGATCACCGTCCCCGCACCGCTCCAGCGTGCCCTGCGCCTCACCCTGCTGCTTTGGCTGCTCACGGCGCTGGCGCTCACCCTGCCGCTGTTGGGTTTGGCCGGCCTGGTGGCGCCTGAGGCGGCCGCGGGCAGCCTGGTGCGGCGTGGTGGGGCCGTGGTGGGGTCCCGGTTGCTGGGCCAGTCCTTCCATTCGCCGCGCCATCTCTGGGGCCGCCCCAGCGGCGATCCCCACCTGGCCGCCACCTCCGCCGCGCTGCCCCAGCAGGTGGCCGCCACCGCCAGCGCCTGGCGCGCCGCCGGCCTCGGGCGGCCGTCGCCGGACCTGCTGCTGGCCTCCGCCTCCGGCGTCGATCCCCACATCCGCCTGGCGGCGGCGCGCCAACAATGGCCCCGCCTGGCGCGGGAGCATGGCCTTTCCCTGGACCAACTTGAGGCCCTGGCGCGGCGCCACCTGGAGGGTCCCGGGGACCTGCGGGCGGTGGAGCCGCTGGTGAATGTGCTCGGCTTCAACCTTGCCCTGGAGGCCCCGAGGACGTCCCCGCCCCGCCCATGATTCGCTCCACCTTGCGCCCTGGCCGCCACAAGGTGTTCATCGGCATGGCGCCGGGCGTGGGCAAAACCTGCCGGATGCTCCAGGAAGGGAAGGAAGCCCAGCGGGACGGCACCGAGGTGGTCATCGGCCTGCTCGAGACCCATGGCCGAGCCGACACGGCCCGGGAAGCGGAGGGGTTGGAGCAGATTCCCCGCAAGCGCCTGCCGTGGCGGGGCGCGGAGCTGGAGGAGATGGATGTGGGGGCGATCCTGGCCCGCCGGCCCCAGCTCGTCTTGGTGGATGAACTCGCCCACACGAACGCGCCGGGGAGCGAGCGGGAGAAACGCTGGCAGGACGTGGAGATGTTGCGCCTGTCCGGGCTGGATGTGTTCTCCACCCTCAACATCCAGCACCTCGAAAGCCTCACCGATCTGGTGGCCGACCGCACCGGGGTGGTGGTGCGGGAACGGATCCCGGATCGGGTGTTGGAGCTCGCCGACGAGGTGGTGCTCGTGGATGTGACACCAGAAACCCTGCGGGAACGGCTCCTGGAGGGCAAGGTCACCCCCCCGGAGATGGTGGGCCAGGCCCTCTCCCACTTCTTTCAACGGCCCAACCTGGTGGCCCTGCGGGAATTGGCGTTGCGGGAGGTGGCGGATCAGGTGGAGGAGAAAACGCCACCATCCCTGGCCTCTGTTCGGGAACGGGTGATGGTCTGTTTGGACGCGACGCCGCTGAGCAAGCGGTTGCTGCGTCGCGCCGCACGTCTGGCCGCCGCCCTTGAGGCTCCCCTGCTGGCCCTAACCGTGCACGATCCCCACCGTTTCCTCAGCCGCGAGGAATCCCTCTCCCTGGAGGAGTGCCGCCAGCTGTGCATGGACGTGGGCGGCACCTTCCTGCGGGAGGAGAGCGCCGACATCCTGCCAACCATCGCCCGGGTGGCCCGGGAGCATCGCGTCACCCAGATCGTGTTGGGCCAAACCATGCGCTCCCGCCTCACCTCCCTCGTGCGCCGTCCCCTCTCGGAACGGCTGCAGCATGAACTGCGGAGCATGAACATCGACCTCCACCTGATCTCCGATGGCCTGCCCCCCGAAACGCCAGAGGAGCCCCGCTGAGCCTCCGCCCGCCACCCAGGCGATCAAGACGCCGCTGGCGATGGGCTGACCCTATCGCCCATCCGCCGCAACAGGCCATAACAGCGCAGGAAGAACGGCAAGCCAAAGAGCTGAATGAACAGCCGCGTCTTGCCACTCGGCTCGCAGCTGGCATCCACGGCGAAGGCGGGGTCCAGCCGGCCGATGTGCGCCAGGAGCTCGGCACAGCGGCCAGGGGCATAGCGCGCGAAACAACGCAGATACTCGTAATAGCGCTTGGCCAAGAGCCGGCGTCTCGGCTCGGTTAATTCACCAGTTGTTGCCAAGATCGATTCTAATTTTTTGTAGATCTGATAGCGGGTCGTGCACAGGTCGAAATACATTGTTTTTTGGCGCTGGCGACGGCCTTGATAGGAGTTGCCATGCTGACGCCAGTAATAACTGATCGCATCCACCCGAATCACCTTGCCGCCTTTACAGGCCATGCGCGCGAACCAATCAAAATCATCGATCAAGGCCAGGTTGGCATCCCAGCGTTCGGCGGAGACATAGCTGCGCTTGTACAGGGCCGCGGAGGTGTAAGGCGTCGCCTCGCCCAGCAGGATGGCATCCAGCAAACGATTGGGATCGGGGGGGGTGAAAATTCTCAGCCGGTCTTTCACAAAGCGCCCCTGTTCATCAATGGCGCCGACGCCCCAGCGCGCCATCACGATGTCGGCGTCTGTGCGCAGCGCCTCCGCGCACTCTGTCTTGAGGCCCCGCGGCTGGATCAGGTCGTCATGATCCAGAAACTTCACATAGCGACCCTTCGCCATGGCCAGGCCCAGATTGCGACCCATGGAGCCCGAGCCGCTGTTCCGATCCTGCAGATGGAGATGGACGGATGGGAAATGCCGCCTCACCCGTTCTGGTGTGCCATCGGTGGAGCCATCGTCGATGAGAAGGATTTCGATCGGTAGACCCTGGATGCCGAGGCAATTCCTCAGAGTTTCCTCTAACCTCTGACCTCCATTAAAGGTTGGAATGATGATCGATACCAGGGGTGATGCACTGTGCGTCATGCGGTCCGAGACGCATCCAAGGGGACTGGGAGTTGCGGGTTCATGGAGCGGCGGCCTTGGGATCATTTTGGCAGAAATTCAGGCCGTCCAGCCTGTTCAGCCAGGCAAGATCAGGTCCTTGCGCGGGCCCCTCAGCGGAGCCCTGTGTTCGCCCGTTCGTGACAAACCAGTCCCCTTCGACCTTCCACCCTGGCGGCTCCCTCAGCTGGAGGGCTGGCGCTCCAGCCGTTCAAGGGTGGCGGATTGCCAGGCCCCCGTGGCGTCATAGCGGCGAATCAACCGTTCCATCCGGCCGGGGGCGGGCAGCCAGCCCCCCTCCAACGCGAACGCCTCCCGGTGACTCAGCCGCTCCGGCAACCGGCAGAACCCCCCATCGGGCAACAGGCGCCATCCCTCCCCATCGGTGGGCCCCAACTCCCGCTCGCACGGACCCGTTTGGGGTTCCGGCCAGTCGGCGGTGATGGTGGCCTCCTCCCCCCGCCAGCGTCCCAGCAGCCCCTCCACCGTGGTGGCCGGACCCTCGCTGGCGCCGCTGCCCCCCCGGAATTCCCGGATCAACACCAGGTGATCCAGCACGCCGTTCTCCTTGTACAGCACCACGAGGCGATGGCGGCGATCGCCGTGCAGGAAGCCAAACTCCCCGCCAAAGGCGGTGTTGGGGGCCACCTGCAACGTGCCCTTGCAGAAGGTTCCCGTCTCAAAAAACACCACCTGCCGCCCCAACGAGCGGTAGTCCTGCGCGATCTCCCGGGTGGGCGCACCCACCTCCCCCTCCGGACCGCCGCCGGGGGCCAAGGGGGTGCCCTCCGGCCAGCGGCGCAGACCAAAGCGCACCATCCGCTCCCCCTCCTCCGGCTCCAGGGTGAGGATCGAGGGGGCCCCCGAGTGGAGGACGCCCGTGGCATCCACCCGGGCAAAGGAGCCCCGCCACTCCCCGCTGTTCCGCAAAAAGTTCTGCCACTGGCTGGCCATGGACGGGGGGAGGATGGGGGCTGAGATTACCGGGCCATCTCCCGCGGACGCCGGAGCCCCACGGCCAGCAGCCCCGCGCTCACCAGCACCACCAGGGTGGAAAGCACCTGGATCTGGGGAGAGATCTCCCGCTGGAAGGCACCGGCCAGATAGAGGGGCAGGGTCACGGTTTCACCGGCGGTGAAGCTGCTGATC
>JBKCVY010000391.1:0-4667 GCA_046317475.1 Cyanobacteriota bacterium
CTCCTGGTCAGTCGCGATGGCTTCGTTCAGCTCTCCGGTCATGAGTCGTTGCGTGTGGCAAGCATTGATCTCGGCCTCCACGCCTCAGCGAACGTGGAGCAGAAACGCCCAGATTCTATTCCGCCGCTGCTGCTGGGCGAGCACACCTGGCAGCCGGTGGCTTCCGATCGCAGCGTGCTGGGGGCCGAGATCGTCACCCTGCTACCCACCGACCCAATGGCGGAGATCCGTCAGGTGCTGTTCACGGCCGGGTCGCTGGTGCTGCTGCTCTGGGCGCTGATCTTCTTCTGGAAGAACTGGCGATTGAATCGCGAAATGTTCGATCCGGTGGCGCAATTCTCCGAGCGGATCCTGGAGCAGGAGAGGCGCCTGCGCCGGAACAACCCTTTGGACAGAACGGTGGAAGGCGATGCGCCGCCCATCGATATGCGTTTTCGAGAGCTGGCTGCCCTGCAGACGAGCTTTGGACGGTTGATCGAGGCCATCGCCCAGCGCGATCAGGCGCTACGGCAAGCCCAAGAACTCCAGCAGCGCAACGATGAACGCCAGCGCCTGTTGCTGCAGAGCAAATTGCGCAGCAGCCTGATGGCCGCCAGCGTGGCCCATGAGATCAACCTGCCCCTCGCCACCATCCGGATGCTGTGCAACCAGGCCGGCCATCAACTCCTGCACGACACCGCTGGCATGAACGCCGCGGAGCTGGTGACCGCCCTAAGCCAGCAGAGCCAGCAGGTGAGTAGTGTGATCGAGAAAATGCGGATGTTGCTCCGCAACGTGCAGACGGAGCACAAACCCCTCCAACCCGTTGCGGCGTTGCAGGGAGCCTGCCGAACGGTGAAACCGCTGCTGCGCCAACTTGGGGTCGATTTAGACGTTAACGGACTGGACAATCCCCCCGCGGCTATGGTAATAGGGGATGCGGTGCAGCTGCAGATGGCGGTAACCAATTTGCTGCGCAATGGAATTGAAGCTGCCGCCGAACGGTCCGATGGCCGACGCTGCCTGCGGCTCAGCCTGCTTGTTGAACGTAGCGAGCTGGTGATTGAGGTCAGCGATAGCGGACCGGGGTTCGCTTTCGAGCCCAGCGACACGACCGTGCTGCAGAGCAGCAAAGCTGGCGGCAGCGGTCTTGGCCTCTTCGTGGTGCGCACCGCGTTGGACCATCACCACGGACGGCTCAGCTTCGGCCGGTGCCCCCTGCTTGGCGGCGCCCGCGTTCGCATGCACCTGCCCCTGGCTCCCGAATCCGCCATCGACCAGCCCCTTCAGCGGCAGGTGCCGCTGTGAAGGGCGACAGACCATCGACAACCAGCCTGTTGCGTTGCCTGGTGGTGGAAGACCAGTTGATGTTTCTTCAGTTGCTGGTAGGCATGCTCCATTCCATCAGCGGCCTGGAGGTGGTGGCCACCGCCACCACAGCCGCCGACGGCATCCGTGCTTGCCGCGAGCTCCTGCCAGACTTGCTGATCCTCGATCTCGGCTTGCCAGATCAGGACGGCATCACTGTGGCCGAAGCGCTGGCCGCAGTGAATCCCCAGGCGCGCATGATCGTGCTCTCCGCCGCGACCAGCACCTTCGTCTGCGACCCCGCCATCGATCCGATGGTGCATGCGGTTGTCGACAAGGTCGATGCCTGTGAGACGCTTGCTATGGAGATCACCGAACTGCTGGGGCCTCCTAAGGACCTGGCCGCCCAGCTCACTGAACGAGAGGAGCAGGTGCTGAAGCTGATTGGCGAGGGACTGCCCAACCGCCGCATCGCCGAGCAGCTCGGGCTCTCCATTCACACCGTGGACACCCATCGACGTAATTTCACCCACAAGCTTGGCGTCAAGGGGGGGGAATTGGTGCGCCAGGCCGCCCTGCGGACCATCCATGGCCAGAGGGCAAACCTCTGAGCGACGGCCATGGCAGGCTTAAGAGTGGGTCCGAAGGCGCGCCATCTTGGCCTTGCCCTTCTACTGGCTGCCTCCATCGGCGGGGCTGTGGCCATCACCTTTTGGCGGCAGCGCCCGGTCCTGGTGGTGGTGGATTTGCAGCTCGTCGGTGGCGCCGCCTGGGATCCAACCTCTCGCAACACCGCTGAGCTGTTTCTGGAGGAGAGGCCAGGACGTCGCATTCGCCTTGTGAATCTGTTCAACCTGCCTGATCCGCGCCAAAGCCCGCCCGCCATTGCCAAGCTCAAGCGCGAGGGGGTTGTCTTCTTCATCTCCACGCACCCTTCCAGCCATGCCCTGGCGAGCCTGGGGGAATTCAGCAAGGGCGACGCCCTGGCCATCAATGCCTCCGCCGCCAGCAGTGCCCTCAGCGGTCATGACGACTACTTCCTGCGAGTGGTGCCCGATGTGTTGCATGAGCAACACGCCATCGCCCAGGCCGTGCACCGGCTGCCTGGCCCTCGACCCGGACAGCTTTCCAGGCGACGGCTGTTGGTGCTCCAGGACACTGCCAATCCCGCCTATGGCGACACGGCGCTGGTCGCCTTCCGCGCTGAGCTGGAAAGGCTCGGGGGCTGGCAGCTTGAGGTGCGGCGCCTGCGGGTGAGCGACTTTGAGCCTCGGCGTGACAGGGATTTGCTGCGGGGCGACTACGACGCCGCCTACATTCTGGCCGGCATGTTTCAGCCAGCGATCGGCAATCTGAGCCAGCTTTTCCACCACACACACCCCCAGGCGCCGATCTTGCTCACCCCCTGGGCCCGTTCGCCCGCGGTGATCGGCAACCTCGGGGAGGCCCGTGCCCAAACCTTGCTGGCCAGTCCATTCCAGGCCCGTGGCCGCAACCCGGAGGTCAACCGATACTTCGAGCGTTTCCGGCGCCGCTTCAGCTATAGCCCCAGCACCTTGTCCATCGGCGTTCGCCAGGCCCTCGAACTGCTCGATCAGGCCCTGGAGAGCGGCGCCAGCAGCCCGGTCGAAGTGAAGCGCTTCCTGCTCTCACGTCCCCAGCACCGCACCAGCCTCGGAACCGTGAGCTTCGATGCCAACGGTGATCAAAACGCGACGTTTTATATCATTCCAGCCGAAGAAGATCAGGGCCCTTGATCTCCACCGCCAACGGGCCGAGTCAGCCAACCTGGCCGATGTATTTACCCGATTGAGCCCTGTGACAGCCGACGGCGAGACAGTCACCATGGGGCCAGCGGCGCTGGTCAGACCCTGCGAGGTCTTTCCAGGCGCGAGCTGCGTGATGCAGGCCGGCCAGGACACCCCCTGCCGAGCCTCTCGCTGGGGGCGTCCTGGTGCTGGATGGGTCGCTCAGCTGCGCGTCCAGCGGCCACAGTGCAAGCCGCCTCCACGCCACCAACAAGTTGACCGCTTGTCACCAGCCGCGACCCTGTTCTCCCCATGTGGACGCCCCAATCGCAGGCGCCGCCGCAAGCGACGGCTGCTGGCAAAGGCTGCGCCAGCTCCCAAGAGGGGCAAGGGTCCGGGAACGACTTGCATATGGATGGTGTCGCCCGTTCCCGTCAGGATCCACGTCCCGAGGTGGCCTGAGCTGGGCAACCGCAACTCCGCCAGGGTCTTCGTCTTGAAAAAGACGCTGCTAACGATGGGAGTTCCCTCAACGTATTTGGGATCCATGCCGAGAACCATGTAAGAGGAGGTCAGAAGGGTTGAAATTCCGCTCACGTCGGGGGACGGATAAAGGGCCGCTATGCCCGCGATGGATGTGGGGCCAGTGATGGCGTAGGCGGGGAAATACGTGTTTTGAGGGCCGGTGCAAATTGAAGCTGGACGGGATTCAAGTAAACCGCCAACACACCAAATGGTGTAACCATTGATTGGGTCGGGCAGGACGAGTGACCCTTCTGTTTCGACGGTTACGCCAAGATCTGTCTCGTAAATATTGTAATTAAGAATTGCCTGTGCGGGAAGGGTGGTTGCCGCCAAGATGGTCAGCGCTGCTGTTATGGAGGCTGATTTGATAATTGACATGGAGTGGACAACGCTATGGGAGTATAGTTGAAGAAAACTTAATAAATGTGGAATCCGGTGGGTCTGTTTCGGGGTCAGTTTTTGTATTGGGCGCCGGATCCATTGGTGGGCTGGCGTCCTCGCGATGAACCATTCGCTGATCACGGGATGACCCCTGAATCCCCTGGAACGTGTAGGTGCTATCAGGTCTCCCCAGTCTGGACTCCAACGCGTCCCACCCACCCCCCTCGGGCTAGGAGTCTGTCGCGCCTAGCTCACCCCCTACCCACGGAAAAATCGCTCCAAAATTGGCCCAGAAGCCAGTGAAAGCAAGCGATCTGGGCGATACAATGGGGCAAAATCAAACCAACAATCTTCCGTCCCTGGCTGCCAGGGCAAACCCAGTTGATGCGGCCCTCTCCAGTCGAGTGGCTGCCGAGCGATCACCTGGTGTTTGTCCTGCTGGATCTGCCGAACGAGTTGGACTTCTCGGCGATCATGACTCCGGCTTTGGCCAGGGATCTCAGGGGCGACAAGGGGTTTGCCCCCCGCATGGTGACGTTGTCGTTGCTGTATTCCTCATGCATCGGCATCGTCGCCTCTCGCAACATCGAGAGGGCCTGTTACGAGGACTTGGCTTTTCGGGTGCTGACGGGCATTCAGCAGCCGGATCACTGCCGCATCAGCGACGTTCGCCTCCGCAACCTGGAGGCCCTGAGCGGCCTGTACCGCTTCGCGGAAGCCTGCGGC
>JBKCVY010000392.1:0-10771 GCA_046317475.1 Cyanobacteriota bacterium
TCACCCTGGCGCGTCCGCTGCTCACGGAGGCGCCGATCGCGCGCCCCTGCACGAGCTCCTCGGCGCCGGAGGTCTCGATGCGCCAGCGCCGCAGCACGGCCGCTGACGTGCGGGACTGGACCGTTTCCGGCCGGGCCTGAAGGATGAACAGCTCCCCCGAAACCCCATCCTTGGCCCATTCCAGATCCATGGGTGTCGGCGTTCCCCGCTGCTCGCTGTAGTGGCGCTCGATCAGGCAGGCCCAACGGGCCAAGGTGAGCACCTCCGCATCGGACAGGGCAAAGCGTTGTTGCTCCTCCTCAGGGACGGCCTCATTGCGCACCGCCAGTCCCTTGTCGTCGTCGCCGCCGTAGACCAGCCGCAGCGCCTTGCTGCCAAGCCGGCGACTGATCACCGGCGCGAAGCCTCGTTCCAGGGTGGGTTTGTGAATCAACCACTCATCCGGATTGACCGCTCCCTGCACCACGTTTTCCCCAAGGCCATAGGCCGCCGTGAGCAGCACCACATCCCGAAAACCCGTCTCCGTGTCCAGGGTGAACATCACCCCGGCGCAAGCTAAGTCGGAACGCACCATCGCCTGCACACCGATGGACAGGGCGACGTCGTGGTGGCGGAAGCCATGGTGTTGGCGGTAGGAGATCGCCCGGTCGGTGAACAGGGAGGCGTAACACCGTCGGCAGGCCTCCAGCAGGGCGGCATCCCCCTCCACATGCAGAAATGTTTCCTGCTGGCCCGCAAAGCTGGCTTCCGGCAAGTCTTCAGCGGTGGCACTGGAACGCACAGCCACGGCGGCTGGTCCCCCATCCGGCCGGGCCATGGAGTGGTAGGCGGTCAAGATGGCCTCCAGCAACGGGGGAGGCAGGGTCGCCTCCAGCACGAGGGCTCGACAAGCACGGCCCGCCCGTCGCAAGGCCTCCAGATCCGATGCATCCAGGGCGTCCAACTCCCGATCCAGGGCGGGGCCCAAACCGTTGGCATCCAAAAACAGGCGATAGGCCGCGGCCGTGGTGGCAAAACCGGTGGGCACCCGCACCCCTTGCGCGCCCAAACCGCGAATCATTTCCCCCAAAGAGGCATTTTTCCCTCCCACCTCCGGGATCGCCCCTAGACCCACGTCCGCCAAGGGCACCACGAGCCGCTGGTTGGTACGGGCGTCGGGCTGGTCATGCGCCATGGCTGGTGTCATTCGCTGCCACAACTCTGACGGGACGCCACCCCAGATGGTCATCGCTGTCACCGTCCTGAATGGGGGTGAGGACGGCCAGATTCTTGACCTAGGTTTTCGCACATGCGGATTTCTGCTGCGCCGATTCTTGGCCTGTTCCTGATTGGCTTGGGTGCCCCTGATTCCGCCCGAGCCATTCCCGAACAGGATGCCCTGGAGAAATTGCGGGTCATCCCCGTGCACCTCATGGTGGACGGCAAGGGCGTACCGCTCCCCATCCCGCGGGAAAAGACCCTGCTGCTGCCCCTGTTCCTCGATGTCCAGCGGGCACGCAAGGAGCTGACAGAGATCCAGACACGCGAACCCTCCCTGAAGGTGCAGCTCGCCACCATGCCGCTCAATGAAGCGAATAGCCTGGTGGCGACGCTGATCCAAGACCTCAAACCTGGCTACAAACTGGCGGCACCCGTCGTGCCGCGCCGCCAGGACTTGGACATTGCCGCGGCCTTGCTGCGTGAACAGGGCCTCAACGATGCCCAAATCCGCAAAGGTCTCACCGTGCCGGTGTTTTACACACGTCCCTTTCTCACCACCCAAACCCCCCAGGGGGAGAGGGGATTGTTGTTTTTAAGCCACCAGGATCTCAAGCAGGCCCTGGCCAGCGCGGGCCAGTCTCCCGCCCGCAGGGTGGAGGTGTCCGACATCACGGCCGTGCTGCGTCGCCTGATTCAAACCCCGCAGGATCTTTTCGTGTTTCGTGCCCCCCAGGCGCAGGGCACGGGGCGGAAGACTCCCGTCGCTGCCCCACCGCCTCCGCCGCCGGCCCTTTCCACACCTTGATTGAAAGAGATCAGCCCTCGCGTCGCCGCGCGCCTGTGGGGCTTGGGAGGGATCAGGTGAGGCTAATTCAACCGGCGGCTTTAGGGCTCCTCCGTCCTGGATGACGGCGGCGTAGGAGGGGAGGGCAGCCATTGGGCCAAGAGTCCGGCGCCCAGGAGGATTGCGCCCAGGGTGAGGGCGAGGCCACGGTTTTGGGCGGCTGGGCCGTCCATCCACGCGGCGGCACTGAGGAAAGCTCCACCTAACAGGAGGGAGGGCACCAACACGATGCCTTTCGCCACACGATTCAAGCCCATGGCTTCAGTTTGCCACGGCTTCATCCGCGCAGGGGGAGGCGCTGGCCAAGCCGTTGGCCACGAGGGCCTCACCCAAATCGGTGCCTGTCTTCAGGACACTGACCTTGGCCACCAGCATTCCATCCCTCTGGGATATGGGGCGAATGTTCACCCGGGTGCCCCTGGAGCCATGCTGCCGCATCCAGGCCAGGGCCTGGGCATTCTGGTGGTCGGCCACCTCCAGGCAGGCCAGTTGGACCATGTAGCTGCGATTTTGATCACCAATGCGCAGCAGGCCAGGCTCGCGCACGGAGAGAATTTCCGCGGCTACGGCCGGAGGAGCCAATGGGCCAGCCCAGCCAGCCAGCCAGAGAGGAAGGCAAAGGAGAGAAAGCACCAAGCGGGAGACAAGCCGGCTGGCCATGGGTCTCCCGTACCGCTGAACCGGGCGTGGCAGGCGGTTCAGAGCTTGGCTCCGCAGCTGGGGCAATAATGGTGGGCGCTGGCGGTGGTTTCTCCACATTGGGAGCACTGGCGAACGGTGTCGATCGCCAATTCCGGATGGGACGGCAGACCCACCATCTGGGCATTGCTGGCGCCAGGCGGCACCATCGGATAGCAGTTTTCATTGCGACGCACCCTCACATCAACGAAAACCGGCCCTGGGTCGGCAAGGGCAGCCGCCAGTTGGGGCAGTAGCTCCCGCCTCTCCGTGATCTGGATGCCACGCAGGCCAAACGATTCGGCCAAGGCGACGAAATCAGGCATGCCATTGGTCATTTCGGAGGCGGAATAGCGCTCGCTGTAAAAGCTCTCTTGCCATTGCCGCACCATGCCCTGCCAGCCGTTATTCAACACAACCACCTTCACGGGCAGGTCGTACTGCTTCAAGGTGCCCAATTCTTGAATGTTCATCAAAATGCTGGCGTCGCCCGCCACGCAGATCACCTGGGACTGGGGATAAGCCACTTGCACCCCCATGGCCGCTGGCATGCCAAAGCCCATGGTGCCCAAGCCAGCGCTGCTGATCCAATGGCGCGGAGCCGTGGGCAGGACTTGGGCCGCCCACATCTGGTGTTGTCCCACGTCGGTGGTGATGAAAGCTTCCGGGGCCAGTTCCCTCAGGGCCACCACCACCTCTTGGGGGGCAATTTCCCCCTCGGCTGGGGGCACCACCAGGGGGTAGTGCTGCTTCCAGCGAGTAATGCGGGCAAGCCAGGCCGCCGTCCGCCCGGCCGCTTCCTCTCCCTCACAGAGGGCGAGCAGACGATGCAGCGCGGTATTCACATCGGCAATGATGGGCACCTCTGGAACACGGTTTTTTCCCACCTCCGCCGCATCGATGTCGATGTGGATCACCTGGGCACGGGTGGCGAAACTATCCAGCCGGCCGGTGACCCGATCGTCAAATCGGGCTCCCACCGCAATCAGCAGATCACATTCGGTGACGGCGAAGTTGGCATAGGCCGTTCCATGCATGCCCAACATGCCCAGGGAAAGGGGATGGCGCTCATCAAAGGCCCCCTTCCCCATCAAGGTGGTGGTGACAGGGAGCTGAAACCGTTCCGCAAGGACGCGCAAAGCTCCCTCAGCGCCGCTGCCCACCGCGCCCCCACCGACATAGAGAAGGGGCCGCTGGGCCTGCCGAATCAGGTCGAGGGCCTGGCGCAGTCGGGTGGGGTCCGGTTCGGGAGTTGGCTGGAAGCCCGCGGGTATGGCCGTGCCAGGCGGCACGGGCACGTAATCAAATTCCTCCGCTCCCACGTCCTTTGGCACATCGATCAGGACGGGCCCAGGCCGGCCGGAGGACGCGATCAGAAAGGCTTCCGCCACAATGCGACCCAGCTGGGACGGATCGCGCACCACCCAAGAATGCTTCACGATCGGCAAGGTGATGCCGAAGATGTCAATTTCCTGGAAGGCGTCGGTGCCAATGGCGGCCCGGGGCACCTGGCCGGTCACCACCACCATGGGCACGGAATCCATGTAGGCCGTGGCGATGCCGGTGACGAGGTTGGTTGCGCCTGGACCGGAGGTGCCAAAACAAACCCCCACCTGGCCCGTGGCTCGGGCATAGGCATCGGCTGCGTGGGCTCCACCCTGCTCATGGCGCACCAAAATATGCTTGAGCCAACCCTTCGACTCGGCGATATGAAGGGCGTCGTAAATGGGGAGAATCGCCCCACCGGGATAGCCAAAGATGTGACGCACCCCATGGCGATGGAGTGCATCCATCAGGGCCATGCCCCCACTCACCCGCCGCGGTGCCAGATCGAACCCTCGGGCGGTCTCCACCGGACGAGCGGTGCCCACCGATGGTTCAGTGGCTGCTTTGTTGGCTGGGGTTGGCGTCAGGGTCACCGCGGGCAGGCAAAGGAACGGGGCGGGCGGGCAACGGCTCGGGCCTAGAGCGTCGTTACGGAGACTGTCCAACATTAAAAGGCCCGCGCCAAGTTGGCTGCCGATTGCGACGATCTGCGGCCATCGCCCGCAGGATGGCGGCCGGATCGAGCCAGCGATCCCGGTACCGCACGCCCCAGTGGAGGTGGGGCCCCGTGGTGGCGCCGCTGAGGCCCACGTGACCAATGGCCTGGCCCGTGCGCAGCGCCTGGCCCCGCCTCAGCACGATGGATCCGCTGCGGTAGGTGTCGCCTTCCACGCGGCCGGCTAAATGACAATAAATGTGCTCATAGGCGCCGGAGCGAATTAACAATCCGTTGCCGCACCCCGAGTCCCGCAGAACGTCCAGCAGCGTTCCACCCCACCAATTCCGCACGAGGGACCCCAGGGGGGCGGAGATGTCCAACCCTTCATGGGGGCGGGCGCCACCGAAGAGCGGATGCACTCTCAGTCCGAAGGGACTGCTGTACCCGGCAAAGCTCGCCACAGGAAAGCTGCCGCGCCCCCAGTGGTTGGCCATGGTGGCGGTGGCGGGGCTGGCGGCCTGGGCCAGGCCCCACAACGCGGCAGCGACCACCAGTGACCGCCACGGTCGGCCCCGAGGGGACCAGGGGTCAGAGCAAACCAAGGGCATGGAGCGGCCCCTTGCCGCTGAGCAGCTCGATCAGGAAGGCGGAGAAGCCAAGCATGGCCAGACGGCCGTTCCACACCTCGGAACTGTTGTTCCATCCCCACGCCCATTTGTCCTGGGGGTAGAGCTTCACCTTTTTGGGCAGCTGGGCGGCCTGATCAAGGTTGACCTCGGGCCCCTCCAGGGCCTGCTCCACCAGGTCCGCCAGCCCGGCGATGAAGGTGGGGTCGGTGTTGAGGGCGGGAACCCGGCGGAAATGGGCGATGCCCGCTTCATGGGCAATCTCCGCGTATTCCAGGTCGATTTCCTCCAAGGTTTCGATGTGCTCACTGACGAAGCTGATGGGCACCACCACAAGGTCGCTGACACCGGCCTTGCCCAGCTCCCTCAACGCATCATCCGTGTACGGCTTGAGCCATTCCACCGGACCCACGCGGCTCTGATAGGCCAGGGTGAAGGGGTTCGCATGGCCAAGGCAGGTCTGCAGTTCGCGCATGATCAGGGCCGTGCAGGCTTGGATTTCCCGCTGATAGGGATCGCCGGCCTCCTCCACATAACTCTTGGGCACGCCGTGGGCGCTGAAGAACACATGGGCGGTCTCCGGGCGTTCCGCCTGCTTGATTTGAGCGGCGATCAGTCCCACCATGGCCTGGATGTAGCCAGGGTGGTCGTACCAGCTGCGGATGCAACGAATGGGCAGCTGGCTGAAGTCAGGGTCCGCCTGGCGCAGCCGCTGCAGCTCCCGGAAGCTGGAGCCGCTGGTGCTGATGGAAAACTGGGGATAGAGCGGCAACACCACCACTTCGTCAATCGCATCGGCCTTGATGTCCGCGACGGCGGATTCGGTGAAGGGATGCCAGTACCGCATCGCCACGTAAGTGGTGGCATTGACGTGGCGCTGCCTCAACAGGCTTTGCAGTTCGCGCGCCTGATGTTCGGTGATGCGTCGCAACGGTGAGCCGCCGCCAATGGAGCGGTAGGCATCCTGCGACTTGCCACTGCGCAGGGTGCTCACCAGCCAGGCCAACGGTCGCTGCAGGGCTGGGATGGGCAGGCGGATGATTTCCGGGTCAGAAAACAGGTTGTAGAGGAAAGGGGCGACATCTTGGATCCGTTCCGGACCACCAAGGTTCAGCAGCAACACGCCGACCTTCGCCATGCCCTCCTCCAAAACCGCCCGCCGAGAGTAACGCCAGCTTGCCAGGCAATGCCGTCCATCCCCTGGCCAACACCCTGTCTTCGCGTTACGTTCCGCTCCCTTGCGTCACCGGCGGGGTTTCGGCGCCGTCGCCCCGCCGGTTCAACCCCCATCGGGTTGCTCCAATCCTGCTGAGCCGAAGCCCGCTGCGCCCCACCCCAAGAATGGACGCACTCCACATCAAAGCGACCGTGCAGCGGGTCAACCAGGAGCTGGCCCGTTCCGGGACCCCCTGGCGACTGGATCTGCGGGGCCGGCGGCTGGGCCTAAGGGGACCCTTGCCCCCTCGCCTTGGAGCGGCTGAGGGTCCACCCACCTGCCAGCGCCTGAGCCTGGGGTTGGTGGCCAGCGACGCCGCCCTGCCCGTCGCCCTGGCACGCTTGGAGACCCTGCGCCACCAATTGCGCCAAGGCACCTTTCGCTGGGAGGACTGGCAGCGTCCCACCGCCAGCCCCTCCCCGCTCCCGCCGCGACCGGACGCCCGGGCGGTGTCTCCGGCGGTTTTGGAGCCAGCGTGCGCTGACCTGGACGCGGCCCTGGACGCTTTTGCGCTGGCGTTTCAGCGCGATCCCCGTCGCCGCCGCTCGCCGGCGGGGGCCCGCAGCACCTGGCGGGCGGCCTACCAGCCCTACCTGCGGCGGTTGCGGGCCATGGGCGCCGGGGGGGGCGACCTCACCGCGGACCTGTTGCTGGCGGTGCTGGAGAGCTATCCCGTGGCCAGCCGCGGCCGCCAGCAATGCGCCCTGGTGCTCGGCGCGTTGGCCAAGCACCAGGGTTTGGACTTGCCCCCGGAGTGGCAGGACATGGGCCGGGGTTATGGACTCCACTCCGCCCGGTTTCGCCCCCTGCCCAGCGACCACCAAATCGCCCGGCTGCTGGAGCACATTCCCAACCCGAGCTGGCGGCTGGTTTACGGACTGATGGCCACCTATGGGCTACGCAACCATGAGGTGTTTTTTTGCGATTTCTCCGCGTTGGCACCGGGGGGGGACCGGGTGCTGCGGGTGTTGCCCACCACCAAAACGGGGGAACACCAGGTGTGGCCCTTTCAGCCGGAGTGGGTGGACCTCTTCGCCCTGGACCAATTGGGCCTGGATCCCGGGGCTCTGCCCCCGATCAACACCGATCTGCGGCGCACGTCCCTGCAACGGGTGGGTCAGCGTGTGTCCGAGCAATTCCGCCGCTACGCCTTGCCCCTCACCCCCTACGACCTTCGGCACGCTTGGGCCGTGCGCACCATTCACATCGGCCTGCCTGACACGGTGGCCGCCCGGATGATGGGCCATTCGGTGACAATCCACACCCGCACTTACCACCACTGGATCACCCGCAGAGACCAGCAGCGGGCGGTGGATGAGGCCCTCTCCCGCCGGCAGGCCAGTTGAGACAGGAGGCAGAGTGGGGACGTCCTGACGGGATCGCCATGGAGCCAACGACACCACAAGCGGAGGACGAGCGCTTGGATCGGGTGGCCGCCGACCTCGGTCCCGGCGGCATGACCGCCCCCGAGGCCGACCAGGAGGCTTACCAGCGCCGCATGGAGCGCCGACGGGAGGTGCAGCGCCAACGGCTGGACGCGCGCCAGCGGGAAAAGGGTTTGGTGCTGGTGTTCACCGGCGAGGGGAAGGGAAAAACCACCGCCGCCTTGGGGATGGTGCTCCGCATGCTGGGCCATGGCGAACGGGTGGCGGTGATCCAGTTCATCAAGGGCGGCTGGCAGCCCGGCGAGGTGGCCGCCCTCCGGCGGTTCGGGGACGATCTGCTCTTTCAAGCCCTGGGGGAGGGATTCACCTGGGAGACGCAGGATCGGGAGCGGGATCGGCGGGCCGTCGCCGAGGCTTGGCGGGAGGCCTTGCGGCACCTGGGGGATCCGGAACGGAAGCTGGTGGTTCTCGATGAAGTGAATGTGGCCCTCAAGCTGGGCTACCTGGCATTGGATGAGCTGCTGGCGGGCCTCCAACGCCGCCCTCCCCTCACCCATGTCGCCCTCACCGGTCGCGGGGCTCCCGCCCCGTTGATGGCCGCCGCCGATTTGGTCACGGAGATGCGCATGGTGCGCCATCCCTTTCGCGAACAGGGCGTGCGGGCCCAGGCGGGGATTGAGTTTTAGGCCAGTCCATGGGGAAGGTCTTCCGGGGAGGGTGGCATCTGTCGGCGAAGAAGAACGCTTGCGGGATGACTTGCTACTGTTCGGCCGGTTGGCTCGCGGTCGGATCACTGGAATGACTCCCTATCGGCGTGTGTTGCTCAAGCTCAGCGGCGAAGCGCTGATGGGAGATCAGGGGTACGGCATTGATCCGGCCATTGTGCAATCGATAGCCGCCGATGTGGCGGACGTAGTAGCCACCGGGACCCAGCTGGCCATTGTTGTGGGGGGAGGGAATATTTTCCGCGGGCTCAAGGGTTCGGCAGCAGGTATGGATCGGGCCACGGCCGATTACGTAGGCATGCTGGCAACGGTGATGAATGCGATCGCCTTGCAGGATGGATTGGAGCGTTCTGGCGTTCCAACCCGGGTGCAGAGCGCCATCTCCATGCAGGAGGTGGCAGAACCCTATATTCGGCGCAGGGCCATTCGCCATCTGGAGAAAGGACGGGTGGTGATTTTTGCCGCTGGCTGCGGCAATCCTTTCTTCACTACAGACACAACTGCTGCTCTGCGTGCGGCAGAAATCAATGCAGACGTGGTCTTCAAAGCAACTAAAGTTGATGGAGTTTATAACAAAGATCCCGCCCTCCATGCCGATGCCATTCGCTTTGACCAACTGACGTTCATGGACGTTCTCAGTGGCGAGCTTCAGGTGATGGATGGCACTGCCATTGCCCTGTGCAAGGACAATTCCATTCCGATCATTGTTTTTGATCTTTTTGGTCGCGGCAACATCCGTCGCGCCGTGGGTGGGGAGGCGATCGGTACTCGCATCGTTTCTTCCACCTGATTGATTCCACCCCTCTTTTGATCTGTCGGATCCGTTGTTTCTCCTGCCGAACTGATTATGGATCTTGAAGCCAGCATGCGCAAATCGCTGGAAGCCACCCAGCGTAATTTCAACACGATTCGTACCGGCAGGGCCAACCCCTCCCTGCTGGACAAAGTGGTGGTTGAGTACTACGGCACGGAGACACCGCTGAAATCACTGGCGACGCTCTCCACACCGGATTCCCAAACAATCCAGATCCAACCCTTTGACGCGGGGTCGGTATCGCAGATCGAAAAGGCCATCGCCATGAGTGATCTGGGACTGACGCCGAACAACGATGGCAAAATCATTCGCATCAATATTCCCCCGCTGACCGAGGATCGTCGCAAGGATCTTTGCAAGCTGGCCGCCAAGTACGCCGAAGAAGGGAAGGTGGCCCTGAGGAACCTGAGACGGGAGGCGATTGATCGCATCAAAAAGCAGGAAAAAGATAGCGAATTATCCGAAGATCAATCCAGGGATGAGCAAGATAAAGTGCAGAAAATAACTGATCGTTTCATCGTTGACTTGGAAAAGTTGCTTGCCGAGAAGGAAGCAGAAATCCTCAAGGTATAACCGCTCCCTTCACACCCTCCATGAGCGCCCCACCGTCCGGCACCCTGGACACAATCATCATCGGAGCCGGTCCAGCGGGCGGCGCCGCAGCGTTCCATTTGGCCCGACGGGGTCGAACCGTTGCCCTCTTGGAACGGAACCCTCCTGGCCGCGGCAAGCCCTGTGGGGGTGGCATGGCCGCCTCCGTGCAGCGCTGGTTTCCGTTTGACCTCAGCCCAGTTGTGGAGCAGGTCATTCAGGAGGTTCGCTTCACCTGGGCGCTGGAGGATCCCGTGCGGGCCGCCCTGCCGGGTGAGGCGCCGTTTTGGATTGTGCGCCGTTCCGTGCTGGATGAATTTTTGGCGGAGCGAGCACGCGAGGCCGGTGCCGCCCTCCACACCGCCACGGCCGTGGAGTCCGTGCGGCGCCAGGGGGATGGGTGGGAGGTCCTGGATCAACAGGGCGGCCGTTGGCAGGCACGCAGCCTGCTGCTGGCCAATGGCTCCGCATCCCCTTGGCCCAGTGGGCTGGGACTGGGTCCTCCGCGACCCCGGTTCGCCTCCACGCTCTCGGTGGAGGTGGAAGGAACGGTGCTGGAACCCGGTGTGGCCAGCTTTGATTTTGGGCTGGTACCCCATGGGTTTTGCTGGGCCTTCCCCCGCCTGCAGGGCTACAGCATCGGTGTGGGCACCTTCATAGGACAGGAGGAGGTGAATGTGGAAGCCGTCTTGCAACGCCTGTTGCCGT
>JBKCVY010000393.1:0-5139 GCA_046317475.1 Cyanobacteriota bacterium
CGGTTGGGATCCAGGCGCGTTGGTGGGGATTGGCCCTTCTCCTGGTGGGGTTGCGCTGGCTGGCCGGTCGCCATGGGCGCCAACTTCCCAAGCGATGGCTTCGTTTGGTGCCGCTGATCTGGCCGGCGCTCTATTTGATCGGCATGGTCCTGATCAGCGGCGGTCTGGGCCTGGTGTCCGTGCCGCCCTCCGAATGGGGCGGGCTGCTGCTGACTCTCCTGGCCGCCAGCTTTGCCATTCTTCTCTGCTTTCCCCTCGGGGTGCTGCTGGCCCTCGGACGCCGGAGTGAGTTGCCCCTGCTGCGCTGGGCCTCAGTGATCTACATCGAATTCATCCGCGGCGCTCCCCTGATCACCCTCCTGTTCCTCGGACAAAACATCCTGGGATTTTTGCTCCCCAATGGACTGGCGCCCGAGCGGGTCTGGAGGGCGGCCTGGGTGCTGACGTTCTTTGCGGCGGCCTACCTGGCGGAAGCTGTGCGCTCGGGCCTGGCGGCGGTGCCCAATGGACAGGTGGAGGCGGCCCGCTCCCTGGGCCTGTCCTATCCCCAGGCGTTGCGCATGGTGGTGCTGCCCCAGGCCCTGCGGGTTGCCCTGCCAGCGATGGTCGGGCAGTTCATCTCCCTGCTGCAGGACACCACCCTGCTGTCCTTGATTGGCCTACTGGAGTTGTTGGGCGTGGCCCGCACCGTCATGGCCAACCCGGAGTTTTTGGGCAAGAGTGCCGAGGTTTATCTCACCTTGGCCGTGTTGTTCTGGTGTTGCTGTGCCGCCCTCGGGCTGGGCAGCCGCGCCCTGGAGCGACGCCTGGATCCCCGCACCATCCCCAGCCGCTGAGCCACCCGCCCCCCCCGCTCCCCCCATGACCACCACCGCCAGCTCCACCCCCGTCATGATCGAGGCCCAAGGGGTCCAGAAGTGGTACCCCAACGGCTTCCATGCCCTGAGGGGCTGTGATCTGCGGGTCAACAAGGGGGAGGGGGTGGTGCTCATGGGTCCCTCGGGATCGGGGAAAAGCTCCTTCATCCGCACCTTCAATGCCCTGGAGGATTTCCAGAAGGGCCACATCACCGTGGACGGCATTGCCCTCTCCAATGACCTGCGCAACATCGATGCCATCCGCCGCGAGGTGGGCATGGTGTTCCAGCAGTTCAATCTTTTCCCCCATCTCACGGTGCTCGACAACCTCACCCTGGCGCCCGTGCTCGTGCGGAAGCGGTCCCGCTCTGAAGTGGAGGGCCAGGCCATGGCTCTCCTGCGGCGGGTGGGCATCGCCGAGCAGGCTGGCAAATTTCCCGGCCAACTCTCCGGGGGCCAGCAGCAACGGGTCGCGATTGCCCGCGCGCTGTGCATGGAGCCCCGCATCCTGCTGTTTGATGAACCCACCAGCGCCCTGGACCCGGAGATGGTGCGGGAGGTGCTGGATGTGATGCGTAACCTGGCCAACGACGACATCACCATGGTGGTGGTGACCCATGAGGTGAAATTCGCCGAACAAGTGGCGGATCGGGTTGTGCTGATGGCTGAGGGAGAAGTGGTGGAGGAGGCTTCCCCCCAAGTGTTTTTTAATCATCCTTCCCATGAGCGCACCCGCCGCTTCTTGGATCAAATTCTTTGATTTCCACTATCAACAATGAAGCGTTAGCGAGGATCAGTTGATACGAAAAATCAACCCTTCTACCTGTACAGGGAGTCGGAATGGGTTTCCCCTCCGCTCCCAATAGGCCGCCCCGAATGGCATCACGATCTTTGTTGCAGGTCGTCAAGGCTATGACCTGTTGTGCCAATGATTGTGAAAGCCCCCTTGGGAACTGGGCCAGGCTGTTGCGCCGTCGAAGCCTGATTGGCCTGGCCTCCGTCGCCCCAAGCCAGCCCTGATCCCCAGGATTCAGCGAACCCCTAGGCCGCCGCTCCCGCCATCACCTCCAAGCCATGGATGCCTTCATAGAACAGGTAAGCGGAAATCAGCAGAGCCAATATTCCCACCAGGGGTTCAGCCCGGTGCTGCAGCCAGTCTTCCAGTCGCTCGATGGCAGCCCGGATGCCCCCACCGGTGCCGATCCAGGCCAGGGGGGGCAGCAGCAGCAGGGAGCTGGCCATGAAGGCGTAGAGACTGGTGAGTTCCACATCCGCCGAAACTCCCGGGTGATTGATCAGCATCAGACCGGCTTCTTTGAGGTAAAAGACGAGATTTTCCGGGGTTAGGAGGGCGCCAGCCGCGCCGATCGCCACCAGGACCCCATCGCTGAACTCGGGCAGCCGGCCCATTAACCGCAGGGCCATGCCTTCCTCGCCAATGGTGGCCTGGGGGGTGAGCTGGTACAGCCCCAGGGCGAGCAAGCCGCCAGCTCCCACCAGGTCGATCAACACCTGCTCCCGCTCGCCGTGGGCCAGGCTCAGCGCGAAGTGGCTGCCCAGCAACAGCAGCAGGGCCACCGCCAGCACATTGGCCAGGGTCCAGCCGAGCACGTAGGCAAAGGAACGACGCAGGGGCGCCCGTCCCAGCAGGAGCAGGGTCACCACGCCGATGTGCAGGGGACTGAAGGCGATGCCGATGCCGAACAACGATGACTGGGTGAACAGGCCAGGACTCATGGGGTGCCGTGCCGTGGAGGCGGTGCCCGGGCAACCTACACAGCGCGGGGCCCTCGTTGTCAGCCTGACGCCCCCCGGGACGGGGGCCGTCAGGGCCGGGTGGTCCAGTCCGCGGCGTTGAGGGACGGGAAAAGGCCATCTTCCCGCTCCACAGCCTGAAACCACTCCGGCTTGAGCGGCGTGTGGTTTTCGATGGCATCCATGAGTCGCCAAAACCGATCCAAATGGCGATGGATGCGTTCCCGGGCCAGCTCGGTGGTGGTGCCCGCCCGGAGGATGAAGCTCCAATCCGAACTTTGGGCCAGCAGCAGCTCCCGACCCGCCTGGGTGAGCCAGCGGCGTTGTTCGGCGCTGCCCACCCCCCGGTTGACGCGCCGCACCATGGCACGGGAGGCCCGTTGCCACTCGGGCACCACCCAGGCGTTGCTGTCGTTGAGCCAGTAGTCGTGGTAGCCCCCCTGGCCCCAGCTGGAGGGGGAGGGCTGGCACACCTGCAGGGGCCGCTCTTCCGCCAACACCTCCCGCAAGTGGGTGAACCGCAGCTCCATCGCGGGCCCCTGGCGAAACAGCTCGCCCAGGAAACGGGGGCCCTCAAACCACCAATGGCCAAACAATTCCGCGTCAAACGGGGCAACGAGAAGGGGCGGACGCTCAATGGTGCTGGTGAGTCCGTGGAGTTGCTCCACCCGGCTTTGCAGGTAGGCGGTGGCATGCTCGGCCACCCGGGCGTCCGCCTGGGCGGGTTCGTAGGGCCGTTTGTGTTCCAGGGGACAGCCCTGGGCCGTCACCCGATGGAGCTTGAGGCCAAGGGGGCGCCGGCTGCTGATGCCCAGGGCCCGCAGCTGTTCTTCCGGCAGATCCCAGCCGAGATCGCGGTGGAACTCGCGGTAGACGCCGTCGCCGGGGTAGCCCTGGCTGGCGCTCCACACCGGCAGGGTGGAGGCGCTGTCGCGGCCGAAAAACGCCACCCCGGCGGGGGAGCAGATGGGGGCGTAGACGCCGTAGCGCGGGCGTGGTTGGGCGTGCAGCAGTCCGTGTCCATCCAGCAGGCTGTATCGGAGTCCACAGCTCAGCAGCAGCTGGTCCAGACCCTCGTAAAAGGCGCATTCCGGCAACCAAATGCCCAGGGGCCGCTCCCCCAGCAGCCGTTGATGCTCCCGAACGGCGGTGAGCAGCTGGGCGCGCACGGCTTCCGGACAGTCCCGCAGGAGCGGCAGGTAGCCGTGGGTGGCCGCGCAGGTGATCAAGTCGAGCACGCCCACCTGGTGCAGGCGGCAGAACCGCTCCAACAGCCGCCCCTCGCAGGCGCGCCAGTCACGGATCACGGTTTCCAGGTCCCGAGCCAGGGCCGTGGCGGGGTCCAGCAGATCGGCGGGGGCTTGGGCCAGCAGATCAAGCCGCACCTGGAGCCAGGGCAGGAACCCCTGATTCAGGACCGGGTCACTGAGAAGTGACAACAGGGTCGGGGAGAGGCCGACGGTGAGCCGGGGGCGCTGGGTGGGATCGGCCTGGGCCGCCTCCAGGGCGCGCAACAGGGGGATGTAACACTCCTGAAGGGCCTGAAAGTACCAATCCTCTTCCAGCGAGCCCGGTTCCGCGGAACGGACATAGGGAAGATGGGCGTGGAGCACCAGGGCCAAAGCTCCTGCGGCCATGGAGATCCTGCGATGGATCAACTTTACGGCTCCGGGGGGCCGCCCTCAGGGTGCGAAGGACGGGAAGGGCCTCAGCGGGCGGGCATCGGGGGAGCCCCTAGAATGGACAACTCATAGTCACTCCGCTTTAACCCGCGTTGCCCGCAATGGCCCGTGACCCCGGCCGCGTTCTGATCTTTGACACCACCCTCCGCGACGGTGAGCAATCCCCCGGCGCCAGTCTCAACTTGGAGGAAAAGCTCGCCATTGCCCAGCAACTGGCGCGGCTGGGGGTGGACATCATCGAAGCCGGCTTCCCGTTTGCCAGCGCTGGCGACTTCAATGCCGTCCAGCGGATCGCTGCCACCGTCGGCACCCCCGATGGTCCGGTGATTTGCGGCTTGGCCCGGGCCGCCCCTGGTGACATCAAGGCCTGTGCCGATGCCGTCGCTCCCGCCGCCCGGCGCCGCATTCACACCTTCATTGCCACCAGCGACATCCACCTGGAGCACAAGCTGCGCAAAAGCAGGGCCGATGTGCTGGAGATCACCAAAGAGATGGTGGCCTATGCCCGCTCCTTGGTGGATGACGTGGAATTTTCTTGCGAAGACGCGGGCCGCAGTGATCCCGATTACATGCACCAAGTGATTGCGGCAGCCATCGAGGCCGGTGCCACAACCATCAACATCCCCGACACGGTGGGCTATGCCACGCCAGCGGAATTTGGCGAGCTCATCGCAGGCATTAACCGCTCGGTTCCAAACATTGATCAGGCCGTGATTTCCGTCCACGGCCATAATGATCTTGGCCTGGCTGTCGCAAATTTCTTAGAGGCCGTCAAACACGGCGCGCGCCAATTGGAGTGCACCATAAATGGCATTGGCGAACGCGCTGGCAACGCCTCCCTAGAG
>JBKCVY010000394.1:0-1516 GCA_046317475.1 Cyanobacteriota bacterium
CGGAGACCTTCGTTGAGAAGAATGTTTTTCGTGTAGAACGTTTCGAATTCCGGATCTTCGGCGGCGCGAATCTCTTGGGAGACGAAATCGTAGGCCCTCAAGTTCAATGCCAATCCAATGATGCCGATGCTGCTGGTCCACAGTCCCATCACGGGAACAAACAACATGAAGAAATGCAGCCAGCGCTTGTTGGAAAAGGCGATGCCGAAAATTTGGCTCCAGAAGCGGTTGGCCGTCACCATGGAGTAGGTCTCTTCTTCCTGGGTTGGTTCGAATGCCCGGAAAGTGTTGGCCTGCTCGCCGTCTTCAAACAGGGTGTTCTCCACCGTGGCTCCGTGGATGGCACATAGCAGCGCCCCACCCAGAATTCCCGCCACACCCATCATGTGGAATGGATTCAACGTCCAGTTATGGAAGCCCTGCAGGAACAGCAGGAAGCGGAAAATCGCCGCCACGCCGAAGGAGGGGGCGAAAAACCAGCTGCTCTGACCCAGCGGGTACATCAGGAAGACGCTCACGAACACCGCGATCGGCCCCGAGAAGGCAATGGCGTTGTAAGGGCGGATCCCCACCAGGCGAGCAATTTCAAACTGACGCAGCATGAAGCCGATCAGGGCAAAGGCTCCGTGCAGCGCCACGAAAGGCCAAAGCCCTCCCAGCTGGCACCAGCGGACAAAATCGCCTTGGGCCTCCGGGCCCCAGAGCAGCAGGAGACTGTGACCCATGGCATCAGCGGGGGTGCTGACGGCCGCGGTGATGAAGTTGCAGCCCTCGAGGTAGGAACTGGCAATGCCGTGCGTGTACCAGGAGGTGACAAAGGTGGTGCCCGTCAGCCAGCCGCCAAGCGCCAGGTAGGCGCAAGGAAAGAGCAACAGGCCGGACCACCCAACAAAAACGAAGCGGTCGCGCTTGAGCCAGTCATCGAGGATGTCAAACCATCCCCGTGCTGCTGGCGCGCGTCCTACAGCGATCGTCATGAGAGCAGCTTAATGAAGCGTTACGTTTCGGATTGTAAGCGGGGTGGCCCCGCTCCGCGCCGGCCCCAGGGGGGCAGACGCGTGAATGAGTAAAAGTGCCTAGCGCCATGGCAAGGGCGTCGCTCCGCCAGAGTGGCCCCGTTCCCCCTTCCATCATGTACGTCGTCGAGCTGTCCCTCCGTCTCAGCCCCATGCCCGTCTCTGTGCAGAGAAAGGAGTTGGAGGCGGCCCAAGCCCTCTATGCCGAGGTGGGCCGCGCCCTGGAGAGTGGTGGTCCAAAACTGCTGGAGCTGACCTGCGAAAAGGACCCCCACAAGCGCATCCGTCTGCTCACCGCCGAGGTGGTGGCCGTACAAATGTTTGAAAAATCCACCATCGGCGGCAGCGGCAAGCGTCCTGGTTTCAGTTTTGAAGGCTGAGGACGCCATGGCCGCTCCCGGGGGGCCTACGGCCCCGCCGCTGAAGGTCGACTCCCTCGACTTCGGGTGGATGCCTGATCGTCCGGCGCTGCGGCGGTGCAGCCTCCACATTCCCCGCCC
>JBKCVY010000395.1:0-5128 GCA_046317475.1 Cyanobacteriota bacterium
TGCCACTGGCCCGCGAACAGGGCATTGCGGTCGAGATAGGCCATCACCTCTTCCAGGGCAATGGCGTCCTCCTGAAGTTGTTGGCTGCCCCAGAAGGGGGGGAGCAGCGCCGGTTCCTCCGGAACGGCGGTGGACCGTTCCGTGCTGTCTGCGGCGGTGACGGTGGCGTGTTCGGAGCCTTGGGAATCCGCCGTGGGAGACGGGCTGGCGGGATCCTGATCCGGGGCGGCTGTCGGTTCCCCCTGGGGAACGGGGGTGTCTCCCCATTGGAGAGCCTCCGGTGGACCATCCAGGAAACCCTGCCCGTCATCCCAGCGGCCTGAGGTTTTGGCCTCCATCAATGCGTCCATGAACCGCAAATCGGCGAAGGCATCACGCCCGTACATCACCTGCCCCCGATAGACCTGGCGGCAGTCCCCATGGACGAAACGCGGTGTGAGGGCGGCGCCTCCCAGGATCACCGGCACGCGAATGCCGACCTGGTTGAACGTTTCCAGGTTGTCTTTCATGAAGGCTGTGGATTTCACCAACAGGCCGCTCATGGCGATGCAATCAGCCTGGTGCTGCATCTGGGCTTCAACAATGGCTTCCACGGATTGTTTGATGCCAAGGTTGATTACTTGATAACCATTATTGGTGAGGATGATGTCCACTAAATTTTTGCCGATGTCATGGACATCACCCTTGACGGTGGCGATCAAAAGTTTGCCCTTGCTCGAGTTGTCACTGTCTATTTTTTCCATGTGCGGTTCCAAGTGGGCCACGGCCGCTTTCATTGTTTCGGCACTCTGCAGCACAAAGGGCAGTTGCATTTGGCCGGCGCCAAAAAGATCCCCCACAACCTTCATGCCATCAAGCAGGAAGCTATTGATGATCTGCAGAGGTGGGTAGGTCTCCAGGGCCAAGTCCAAGGCATCATTCAGGCCAATTCTTTCACCATCAATGATGTGCTGTTTCAGCCGTTCCTCTATCGGTAGGTCGGCAAGGGAGGAGGCGGACGAACGGGCTTCTTTGGTGGAGACTCCCTCGAACATCGAGGTGAGCTCAGTCAGGGGGTCATAGGTGCAAATGTCTCCCTCAAAACGACGTCTGTCATAGATGAGATCGCGACAGACCTGCTGTTGTTCTGGCGAAATCTTGGCGAGCGGCAGAATTTTGGCGGGGCTGATGATGGCCGCATCCATGCCTGCCTCGCAACAGTCGTGCAGAAAAACAGAATTCAGAACGATCCGTGCCGCCGGCGAGAGTCCGAAACTGACGTTGCTGACGCCGAGCAAGATGTGAACATTGGGTAGGTCCGTGCGGATTTTGCGAATCGCTTCAATCGTTGCCTGGGCATTGCCACGGTCTTCTTCAATACCTGTGGAAATTGGCAGGGCCAGGGGATCATAAAAAATCTCATGGGCGGGGATGCCAAATTCCAAAGCGTCTCGGTAGGCACGTTGGGCGATGGCAAATTTGCGCTCCGCCGTTCGGGCCATGCCGTCTTCGTCGATGGTGCCCACCACAACCCCGGCACCGTAGTCGCGGGCGAGGGCGAGCACCTTAAAAAAGCGCTCATCACCGTCTTCGTAGTTAGTGGAGTTAAGAATGCATTTTCCCCCCGCCATCTTCAAGCCTGCTTCCATCTTTTGCCACTCGGTTGAATCCAACATCAGGGGAAGGTTGACGTTGGTGACCAACCGACTCACCAGTTCGCGCATGTCCTTCTCACCATCACGGCCCACATAGTCAACGTTCACATCAAGAACATGGGCATTTTCTTTCACTTGTTCCCGCGCCACGGCAACCAGTCCATCCCAGTCCTCAACATTGAGGAGCTCGCGAACTTTCTTGGAGCCACTGGCGTTCAAGCGTTCCCCGATGATCAGGAAGGATTGATCCTGGTGATAGGGAGTTACACCATAGATCGAGGCCGCCGCCGGCTCGTAGTGGAAGGAGGGACGGGGATCGGGGCTGGGGTCCTTCAGCGGGATGCCGCGGACTGGGCGGGAAGCGGGCTTTAAATCCCCAGAGAGCTCAACCAGGGCGGCGATGTGGGCCGGAGTGGTGCCGCAACAACCGCCGATGACTTGCACACCATAATCCTCAACAAAATGCATGAGTTGCATTTTGAGTTCGATGGGAGTCAGACGGTAATGGGCCACGCCGCCCACATTCTCCGGCAGACCCGCATTGGGGATGCAACTGACAACAAATGGACTGTGCTCACTCAAATAACGAATATGTTCCTTCATCTGCTCTGGACCCGTGGCACAATTCAGTCCCAGCACATCAATGGGAAAGGGCTCCAAGATGGCCACCACGGCGGCAATGTCGGAGCCAACCAGCATGGTTCCCGTTGTTTCCATGGTGACGGAAACCATCAGGGGCAACCGACGGCCCGCTTTTGCGAAGGCGGCCTCGATTCCCATCAGGGCGGCTTTGATTTGAAGGACGTCCTGGCAGGTTTCCACGATCAGCAGATCCACATCACCCGCCAACAGCCCTTCCACCTGCTCCTGGAAAGACCCCTTCAAGACATCGAAGTCGATGTGTCCGAGGGTTGGCAGCTTGGTGGTTGGGCCGATGGAGCCGGCCACGAAGCGGGGCTTTTCGGGGGTGGAGAAGGCATCGGCCATCTCCCGCGCCAGCTCGGCCGCCCGTTGATTCATGGCAAACGCCCGATCCTCCAGGCCGTATTCCGCCAACACGACCGAGGTGGCCCCAAACGTATCGGTTTCGATGACGTCACACCCCGCCTCCAAAAACTGACGATGGACGGCCTGCACGGCATCGGGCCGGGAAAACACGAGCTGCTCGTTGCACCCCTCCAGGGAAGCTCCCCCAAAGTCCTCCGCCGTGAGGTTGAGCAGTTGCAGGGAGGTGCCCGTGGCTCCATCAAAGACCAGGACAGGACGATCGGGGCCATGCAACCGCTCCAAAAAGCCGATGCGCTGGGCCGGCTTTGTCGATGAGGGGGCAAGCATCAGCCTGAAATCCTGATCCGAGTCACCCAATGTTCATACTCAAGATCCCGGCCCTCCGTGATGCATGTGATCCGATCCCTCAGCCGTTCCATCACGGGCCGCCTGGTTGGCAACTCTGTGGTTTCGACGCACCGCACAGGGGTGATGCGGGCGGCTGTCCCGCTGAGGAACACCTCGTCGGCGATGAACAGCTCGCTCTTGTCCACCCCTCGCTCAATCACGGGAATTCCCATCGCCGGTGCCAATTCCAGGATGCTGGCCCGCGTAATGCCCTCAAGAATGTCCTGATCCACGCCGGGAGTGATCAAGTGACCGTCTCTGACGATGAAGAGATTCATGCCGCTGGCTTCACTCACCTTGCCGCGGCTGTTGAGGAGCAAAGCTTCGTCAAAGCCGCTCTTGACAGCTTCCGTTTTTGCCAATGAACTGGTGATATAGGCCCCACTAATCTTGCCCCGCAAGGGCAAGGAGCGATCTTCCTGCCGTGTCCAGCTGCTGATGCGGCATGAGACGCCATCCGGTGAGAGATAGTCGCCCATCTCAATTCCGTAGATCAGAAAATCGGTCACGACATCGTGCAGCCGCGGTGAAATGCCAAGTCCGCTCGTATAGACAAAGGGCCGCATGTAGAACGGCTTGCTGGGCCGATTGGCCTGGATGAATGCCCGGATGGCTTCCATCACCGTGTCCTCGGCCAGGTCGGTCAGCAGCAACCGCGCGCTTTGACTGAGCCTGCGGGCATGCCGATCGGCCCGAAACAGGAGGATCTCATCAGCATTCTCGGGATTGGGCAAGCCTCGCATCCCCCCAAAGGCCCCCGTGCCGTAATGGAGGGCATGGGTGGCGACGGAAAGGGTGGCTTCTGCGAATGGAACGCACTTGCCGCCAAACCAGGCAAACGGAAGAAACTGGTGCATGGGGCCAGCCTGTTTGACCGATCTTCTCACCGCGGCCAGCAGGATGGGGAGATGCACCGACTACCAAGCTCCTCCAGCGCCGGGTTCCCCGCGGATGAAGCCTTCCCCTCCGCCATCTTTCCCACGGCGGAGGTGGTGGTCTTCAGCAGCGCCCCCACCGACTTGCTCGCCCTGGAAAGGGCGCTGCGGGGCCGCCCCTCCCCCCCCCGGGCCACCCTGCAGGCCCTGCCACTGGCCAGCTTCGACCATCCCGCGATCATCGACCACACCATTCGCCACGCTCTGGCCCAAACACGGGTGGTGCTGGTGCGTCTCCTCGGGGGGCGGGGCCACTGGAGCTACGGACTGGAACAATTGCGGCGCTGGCGGGAGGCCCTCCCCACGCGCCATCTGCTCATCCTCGCGGGCACCCCTGAGGAAGATCGGGTCCTGGCCTCCCTCGCCAGCGTGCCGGAGGCCCTCAACCTGGCCTTGGCGGAATGCTTCCGACTCGGTGGTCCCGCCAATTTGCTTCAGGTGGTGGACGCCCTCGAAGTCCTTCACGCCGGCAGCCTCCCCCCCCCACCCCTGCCGATCCCGGAGGCGGATCCCCTCCCCCAGGACTGGCGCGCGGATCCTGGTCCCCGGGTTGGGGTGGTGCTCTATCGCGCCCTCCGCCAGGCGGGGGACACGGCGTTGATGGACGCCCTGTTGCGGGCCTTGCGGGAGCGGGGCCTTTGTCCGCGGGCGTTGTGGGTCAGTGGTTTGCGGGATCCGGCCGTTCAAGCCGGCCTGGCCGATTGGCTGCGCCAGGAGGGGACGGGTGCCGTGATCTGCGCCACGGCGTTTGCGTCCGTTTCATGGGCCGAGGCCGGGTTGGGGGCGCCCCTGTGGGACGCGTTGGATGGTCCCGTGCTGCAACTCCTCACCAGCGGCGCGTCCCGGGACCGCTGGGCCAGCAGTTCAGTGGGCCTGGGCCCCCAGGATCTGAGCTTGCAGGTTGCCCTGCCGGAGCTGGATGGCCGAATTACCACCCGGGTGGGGGCGTTTCGGGAATCGGTGGCCCCCCCGGCCGAGGGGATCTCCCCCCCCAGCCCCCTGACCGCGCTGCTGCCGGATCCCCCCCGTTTGGCCTGGGTGGCGGAGCTGGCAGCCCGCTGGTTGGAGCTGCGCCAAACCCCCGCGCCGCAGCGCCGCCTTGCCCTCGTGCTGGCCAATTACCCCACCCGGGACGGCCGGCTGGCCAATGGGGTGGGCCTGGAC
>JBKCVY010000396.1:0-7812 GCA_046317475.1 Cyanobacteriota bacterium
CCTGCGGGCGCCCCTTGATCCCAGGCAGCTGCTCGCCCACCTGCGCCGCAGCCAACCGGGCAGCTGCCGTTTTCTCTGGCAACGGGGTGGTGATGACGCCCTTCTCGGGGCTTCTCCCGAACGGTTGCTCACCCTGCGGCAGGGTGTGCTGCGCACGGATGCCTTGGCCGGCACCCGATCCGGTGGCGCCGAAGCCGCGGAACTTCTCAGCTCCGTGAAGGATCGCCACGAGCACGAATTGGTGGTGGAGACGATCACCCAGGTGCTCCAGCAAGCGGGCCTGGCCCCGCACCGTGCCCGCCATCCCCGGCTGGCGCGCCATGGCGGCTTGGTCCATCTCCATACACCGATCACCGCGGCTCTGCGCGGACAGACCCCCCTGGCCCTCGCCGAGGCGCTCCACCCCACGCCAGCGGTGGCGGGCTTGCCACGGCGGGAGGCCATGGCCTGGCTGCGCAGCCTGGAACCCTTCGAGCGAGGTCACTACGCCGCGCCCATCGGTTGGATTGACAGCCAGGGGGACAGTGAGTTGCGGGTGGCCATTCGCTGCGGGCTCCTGCGCCAGGGCAGTTTGGAAATCACGGCCGGCGCGGGCCTCGTCCGGGGCTCCGTCCCCGAGCGGGAGGAGCAGGAGGTGGCGCTCAAATTGCGGGTGTTGCGGGATCAGTTGCTCTCGGCTGACCTCGCCAGCACCCGGGCGATGGTCTGATCCGCCACGGGCAGGCCCCCGATTCGCTCCACCTCCCGCACGCCCGTGGGGCTGGTGACGTTGATTTCGCTCATCCGGCCGTCAATGACATCGATGCCGACAAAAAACAGCCCCTCGGCCCGCAGGGCAGGGGCCAATTCGGCGCAGATCTCCCGGTCGCGTTCGGAGAGCGTGGCGGCCTCGGGGGCGCCGCCAACGGCTAGGTTGCTGCGAAATTCTCCGTCGGTGGGCACCCGGTTGATCGCCCCTAGGGGCTCCCCATTCACCAGCAGGATGCGCTTGTCGCCAGCGCTCACGCCGGGCAGGAAGGCCTGGGCCATCACGGGCAGGGTTTCCATTTGGGTGACCAATTCCAGCAGGGCCCGCAGGCCAGGGGTTGCCGCCGAGGCGAACACGACGCCCTGGCCCGCACGACCCGCCAGCGGTTTGAGCACCACCTCGCCCTGGTCGCGGGCAAAGCGAGCCAAGCTGGCGACCCGGCTGCTCACCAGGGTGGGAGCCATCAGGTGGCCAAACCGCAGGGCGCTGAGTTTTTCATTCCAGGCCCGCAGGGACGCCGGCCGATTCAGCACCCGCGTTCCCCGTCGCTCCGCCAGCTCCAACAGGTGGGTGGCGTAGAGATAGGCCTCATCCACCGGTGGATCCTTGCGCATCCACACCACGGAGAAGCGATCGAGGGGCATGGGTTGCGATGGGCCCTGCCGCACCCAGGGATGTCCCACGGTGTCCGGGACGGCCGGCTCGGGGAATCGCAACGGGACGGCGTCCACCCAGGCGCCATAGCCGCCGTCGGGATGGGGCGCGGCGGAGAGATCGGCCAGCCCACAATTCCAGGCCTGGCCCCCGGCCCGTTGGAGGGCTTGCATCAGGGCCACGCTGGTGTCCTTGGTGGGCTTGAGGCGGTCCAGCGGATCGGTCACGAACAGCTGGTGAAGGCTGGAGTCGGGGGAGGGGGTCGTCACCCTTGTCCTCCCAGCAGGGCATCCAATTGGCCCCGTCGCTCCAATTCCTGCAAGGCGTCGCAGCCGCCAATGCCCACGTTGTTGATGAAAATCTGTGGCACGTAGCTGCGACCATCGGCCCTGCGTGCCATCGCTTGGCGAGCCGCCTCATCCCCGTCGATGCAGTGCTCGTGGTAGGCAATGCCCTTTCGCTCCAACAGGCTCTTGGCTCGCAAACAAAAGGGACAGTAACGCCAGGTATAAATCTCCACGGTGGCCTCCTGGTGGAAGGCACCTTGGGGGTCCCGGACCATCGCATGTCGTCCCATCACAATGTGATCCTAAGCACCGCTCCAACGGATGAGGCCGTGGAAACGCGCTGATACCGTCATGGAAGTGCCTACGGCGACCCATGCTCGATTTGACGGATTTCAAGCGCGACCTCTCCGAACTCAGCGATCGCCTGGGCCATGCCCAGGACTGTCTTTGACGTCCCTGCCCTGAACGCCCGCCAGCAAGACCTGGAGCAGCTCGCCGCCCAGCCCGGTTTTTGGGACGACCAGGCCCAGGCGCAGCGGCAAATGCGCCAGCTGGATGAGGTCAAAGCCCAGCTGGACCAGCTGGCCCGCTGGCGCGCCCTCGTGGAGGATGCCCGCGCCACCCAGGAGATTTATGAAGCCGAGCCCGATGAGGACCTGTTGAACGAGGGTCTGGCGGGCCTGGCGCGGCTGCGTGCCGACCTCGACCGTTGGGAACTGGAGCGCCTGCTCAGTGGCCCCTATGACAAAGAGGGGGCGGTGTTGAGCATCAATGCCGGCGCCGGTGGCACCGATGCCCAGGATTGGGCCCTGATGCTGATGCGCATGTACACCCGTTGGGCGGAAGACCATGGCATGAAGGTCAGCGTTGATGAGATCACCGAGGGAGAGGAAGCTGGCATCAAGAGCTGCACCATTGAAATTGAAGGTCGCTACGCCTATGGCTATCTGCGCAATGAGAAAGGCACCCATCGATTGGTGCGGATTTCACCGTTCAACGCCAACGACAAGCGCCAAACCAGTTTCGCGGGTGTGGAGGTGATGCCGAAGCTGGAGGAACAGCTCAACCTTGACATTCCGGAAAAAGACCTGGAAATCACCACGTCCCGCTCCGGCGGCGCTGGCGGTCAAAACGTGAACAAGGTGGAGACGGCCGTGCGCATCCTGCACGTCCCCACGGGTTTGGCGGTGCGCTGCACCCAGGAGCGATCCCAGCTGCAAAACAAAGAGAAAGCCATGGCCCTCCTCAAGGCCAAGTTGCTGGTGATCGCCCAGGAGCAGCGGGCGGCGGAGATCGCCGACATTCGCGGAGACATCGTGGAGGCGGCCTGGGGCAACCAGATCCGCAACTATGTGTTTCACCCGTACCAGATGGTGAAAGACTTGCGCACGGGCGAGGAAACCACCGATGTGCAGGGGGTAATGGATGGCGATCTCGATCCCTTCATCCAAAGCCTGCTGCGGCAAGGGGTGGAAGTGGGAGTGGCGGCTTAAATCCAGCCGTCGCGGCCAGTGGCCACGGCCAGCCAACAGCCCGTTCGACCGCCCATGGACCCTTCTGATGTGGGCTCATTGGGCAAATGGCCGGATCCGCTTGGGTTGCAAGCAACAAGGGCAACTGAGGTCGTGGTGAAAATCGCGCCGGCGAATACAGGCCAATCTCCCCACCTTCAAACGGACGACTGTTCTGGTCGTGTCCCACAGCTGTCAATTGCTTTCAAGGTCTAGTGGCGCCCAATTTCTCTATCAAATCGCACTGCGCCGGGATCTGCCCTCCGCTGGTGCGGTGATGGATCTGTCCCGCCAAGCTCCCCCCCGGGAGGCATCTCCTAGCCTCGTCTTCAAGAGCCCCTTCCACCCCTAACCATGGCTTCCTCACCCGGTCCTGTCGCCTCGCCGCCGGAGGAATCCGCGGGATTCGTCAAATTGGCCATGCGCAACATGGTGCGCAAGGGCCGGCAAAGCCTCCTCCACTTTGGGCTGACGGTGCTGGGCCTGAGCGCCTTCCTGCTGTTGATCGCCTGGCTGGGTCGGCCCCAAATGCCCCTCTGACCTTCTCCCCGGGCCCGACCTCCTTTGGCGCGGTGCTCGCCCACTCTTGCGGCGATTGAGACCCTGCCTCAGGCCTCGCGCGCGCGGGGGAGCAAAATTGCTTCCACCTTTTGGCCATTGCCATCATCCGTCCGCTGGATCCGCCAAACCCCCCAATCCCTGCCGCCACCCCCGCCGTTCCCACGGTGCCCGCGGTCTCCGCCCTGCCCGCCGAGGGTCCGGCGGCGCGGCGTGATGGGGGCCCCCACCCCGCTGGGGGGCCGCTGGCGGATCCTCCTGGGGAAGCGGATCGGCTCCCGGAGGTGGATTTGGCCTATGCCCTGGAGTCCGGACACCTTCCCATGGAGAGTGCCGGGCGAAGCCCCGCCTGGATCCGCTCCGAGGGCGCGGAAAGCCACTGGGCGGCCCTGTTCGCCCGCTGGTTGGGCGCCTTGGGCGCCGAGCTGCCTCCCCCCCTGCGGGCGCCGGCCTATTCCCTGGGCTTGAGCCTGGTGGATGACGCCAGCATCGCCGCCCTCAACGCTTCCTGGCGCGGCAAGGAGGGGGCGACGGACGTGCTGGCCTTCGCCGCCCAGGAAGACGCTCCTCCCCCTCCCCCCAGCAAGGGGTCAGGCTCTCCCGTTGAGCCCCTCGAACTCGGCGACATCGTCATTTCCTTGGAGACGGCCGCGCGTCAGGCCGAGGACGCTGGCGAGACGCTGGAGCGGGAACTCCTCTTCCTGGCCAGCCATGGCCTGTTGCACCTGCTGGGCTGGGACCACCCCGATGAACCCTCCCTCGCGGCGATGCTGGCCCGGCAAAACGATCTGCTCGCCCACAGCGGCTTGCCTCCCGATGTCAGCGATGATCTTTGCGCGGGCGGCTTTGCGGGTTAAGGTGCCGACATCAAGCTGCGCGGTGAGGAGTGGCCCTGCCCGTCCCTGATCACCAGCCCACCCATTTGCGAGAAGTTGGTGATGATGTCCACCGCCGAGGCCGTCGCTTAAGGGTGGGGGCCTGGAAAATCGCTGGAGACCTTCCCTCCAGCTTCCGCTATGCCGCCCAAGGCCTGGCTTACGGCTTCGCCAGCCAGCGCAATTTTCGGATCCATGTGGTGATGGGACTGGTGGTCTTTGGGCTTGGTTTGTGGCTGCGGCTCAGTCCGGATCGCATGGCGGTGCTGGTGCTCACCGTCGCGGCCGTGCTCGTGCTGGAGCTGCTCAACACCGCTACGGAGGCCGTGGTGGACCTGGCTATTGGCCGCCAATTCCACCCCCTGGCCCGCATTGCCAAAGATTGCGCCGCCGCTGCCGTCCTGGTGGCTGCCCTCTCGTCGCTGTTGATTGCTCTGTTGCTACTGGTGCCGCCCCTGCTGCAGCGCTTTGGCCTGCTTCTTCCCTGAACGAGCCCCATGCTTCTGGTTCTCGACAATTACGACAGTTTCACCTTCAACTTGGTGCAATACCTCGGTGAACTCGCCACTGCCCATCCCCTGGCCGCCGATGTTCGTGTGGAGCGCAATGACGCCCTCACGCTGACCGAGATCCAACGGCTCGCCCCCCGCGCCCTGGTGATCTCACCGGGTCCCGGGGATCCCGACCAGGCCGGGGTGTGTTTGGAGGTGCTGCGGACCCTGGGACCAGAGGTGCCGATGCTGGGCGTTTGCCTCGGCCACCAGTGCCTGGGCCAGGTCTTTGGGGGCAAGGTGGTGCGGGCCCGGGAATTGATGCACGGCAAGACCTCCTTGGTGCACCACGGGGGCCAAGGGGTCTTCGAGGGCTTGCCCGAACCCCTCACGGCCACCCGCTACCACAGCTTGATCGTGGATCGGGAGACCCTGCCTGGGGACCTGGAGGTGACCGCCTGGCTTGATGATGGCACGATCATGGGGCTGCGCCATCGCCACTGGCCCCATTTGCAAGGGGTGCAGTTTCACCCGGAGAGCGTGCTCACCGAGAGTGGCCATGCCCTTTTGGCTAATTTTTTGCGCCAAGCGGAGACGTTCTCCGATCGCTAGCGCTGCTAGGTTCTCGCCACAACGCCCCTTTCGCCTTGCGTTCCGCCGCCGCGCGTGTTGGCAGCCAGTTGGCCGCCCCTTCCCTTCTGGCTCTGGTGCTTCTGGGTGGCGTTTCGGATCCACGGCCGGCCCTGGCCGCCGATGGTGGTGTCCGCATTACCAGCTTTGGTCACAGCGCATTGCTGATTGAGGGGGGCGGTGCGCGCGTGCTGCTCAATCCCTTCCGCGCTGTGGCCTGCGCCACGGGGCTGCCCGAACCGCGGGTCAGCGCCGATGTCATTTTGGCCAGCAGCCTGCTCAAGGACGAGGGAGCCGCCGTGGCCAGCGGTCGCCTGCTCAGCAAACCAGGCTCCTACCGCGTGGCCGGTCTGCAAATCGAGGGCATCGGCGTCCCCCATGATCGGGTGGATGGCCGCCGGTTTGGCCAGTCCACCGTGTGGCGCTGGCGCCAAGGGGGACTGGACTTCGCCCACCTCGGCGGCACCGCCGGGGCGATCAGCCCGGCTGACAGGGTCCTGTTGGGCCGTCCGGATGTGTTGGTGATTGGTGTGGGGGGAGGGGCCAAGGTGTACACCGGAGCGGAGGCGGCGGCCGTTGTGCGGGAGCTGAATCCCCGACAGATCATTCCGGTGCAGTACCTGCGGTCTGGCAGGTCCGCTCCCCCCGCCTGCGACCAGGTCGGTCTGCAACCCTTTCTTGAGGCGCTCGGGAATCCCACCGTTCGGACGGTGGGGGCCACCATGGCCCTCATGCCACCCCTTTCGGAGGACAGGGTGGTGAATGTGATGCGCTGAGCCTCCAGCTCACCATCCCGTCCGCCGTCCCGTAGGGCCTGACAAGAGGCGAGCTTTCAAGCAAAAGCCACCTCTCAAGATGTGCCCTTCGTTACAGGGGCACGGGAACTAACCCCTTAAAATTAAACAATTCTTTATTTTTCCGCGGCTCCATGCCTCCCCTTCAGGTGGCCATTGTGGGCGCAGGCAGTGCGGGTTTGTTGCTGGCCCGCTTGCTTTTGCGACAAGGCCACGTGGTGCGCGTCTTCGAAAAGGCTGATCGGATTCGTGCCGATGGCTGCGGCATTTTGTTGGTGAAAAGCGGTGTGGAGGCCCTCGCCGCCGCCTCTTTGGATGGCCTCCTCGAACGGGTCCTTGCCCAGGGCACTCCCGTCAGCCACTTTGTGGTGCGCAATCTGCGCGGCGATCTCATTGACCGCTCTCCTGCCCAAGGGGAGCCCGGAGAGCTTCCTTCCCTGTTGATTCACCGTCGGGCCATCCTGGAGGCGCTGGCGGCCAACCTCCCCGAGGAGACCCTGCGGACTGGCACGGAACTGCTCAGTTGGCGCCAGCACGACCAAGGCAACGGGCCCGTGGAGGTTCTCTTCGCCAATGGTCAGCGCTGGCAAGGCGACCTGTTGGTGGGCGCCGATGGGTTGTTTTCCCAGGTCGCCCCCCTGCTGGTTCCGGAACGACGTCGCAACTATCTGGGCGATCGTGTCTGGCGAGGCGTGGTTCCCGATGGCACCTTTTGCCGCAATGGGGAGTTTTTTGTCTATGCCCGTGGCCGCGGGGTCTACGCCAACGTGTTCGACCTTGGCCAGGACAGCCAGGGCCAACCCCTCACCCATTGGGGCTTTTTTCAAGAGGAGCCCCTGCCCGCCGAACGGGAGGAGCGGAGGCGTCTCCTTCGCGAACCGGTGCCCGAGGAGGCCCTGGCCAAAGTTCCCGCCGATCTCGCGGCCCTGATTCGCCGCACCCCTCCTGAGGCTGTCGTGGCCAATTGGTCCTTCGATATTGATCCCTTGCCCAGGCTGCACCAGGGAAGGGTGGTCCTCATTGGCGACGCGGCCCATGCCATGAGCTCCTCCCAGGCCAGGGGCATGACGGCGGGTTTGGAAGATGCCGTAAGTCTTGCCCAAGCCCTGGCCTCTTCCCATGCCCACCCCCAACCCGCCCTTGCCCAGATGTTGCGGGAGTGGGAGCAGGAGCGGTTGCCGGTGGTGCAGGGGTACCAAGCCCGCAGCCGAGCCGTGAGCTCTCGCACGGGGCGCCGCAGAACACCCCCACTGCTGGCCGCCCC
>JBKCVY010000397.1:0-1974 GCA_046317475.1 Cyanobacteriota bacterium
TGGGCCTGGGTCACCGGCGTCTGCCCCATCCAGAAGCCCTCCAGCCGCACCCGGTGGCGGGGGCCTTCATCATCCACTCGGGCCAACTCCTCCGGTGGCGAACCCATCACAAACTCCCCCGCCGGGATCCACAGCAGCGACAGGGTCACCCCAGCCCCCAGCTCCAGCAACGCCCGGTCAATCCGCAGCGGCCGCCGCTCCACCTGCCAGCTGTCGCCCTGGCGCCGGATCTGGGCCGTCTCCAGCTGGAAGGGCTCGGTAGCCAGCCCGGCACTGGCGTCAGCCAACCTGGTTGGCCTGGGTTCACCATCCTGCGCCGGCTTCCCGACCTCTGAGGGTTGGGGGGGTCCGTCATCGGGCAGGGGCTCCCGCAGGGCCTCACGGATCGCCAGCCCGATCGTCCTGAGGGCCTCTTTCCACTCCACCTCCGCCATCGCCTCCAGGTGGCGATCCGGGCGCAGCACCGCCTGGTAGCGGTGGATTTCGGTTTCCTCCACAAAGCACGGGCTCAGGCTCACCCACAACACCCGCAACCCCTCCGCTTCCGCCGCCGCCAGCAGCTTGGGCACCTCCTCGTTCATCACGAATTCCGAGGCCAGAAAGGCATCGCTCACCAGCAGCAGCGCCACCTTCGCCCCGGCCAGCGCCGTTTCAATCGCCGCGCGCCACTGCGCACCGGGGGGGATCTGGCTGTCGTCCCACAGCCTCACCGTCTGGCCGCCCGCGCGCAGCAGGGGTTTCATCATCCGCTGCAGCCGGTCCACCCAGACCCGATCCACCCGCGCGTAGCTGATGAACACCTGGTCGCGCTTGGGGGTTGGCTGGGGCACGCTCCGCGCTGGCTGGTCCGCTCGGGGCATTGTGCCAGGGAGGTGCCCTCACTCAACGGCGGGGAGCGGCCGCCCGCTGTTCAAGGGCAGGCTGGGAACCCTCTCGGGTGGGACCTGCTGCCGTGCAAGAGCACCTGAGGTGGATGACGCGGAAGGAGCGGGACGGCTGGATTGTCAACTCGCGTGCGACGATGGCTTGGGAATGGCGAGAAGACGAGTCGCGACGTTGGCGAGAGGCGCCCGGGGTTGTGGATTCAGGGGTGAAGGGAGGGGAGCTGGGGGGAGGCAAACAACGCGAAAACCCGCGCTGGAGAAGGCGTCATCCGAGGGACGGTGAAAGCGGCAAGCCGAACGGCAGGATCGAGGGTGGGACGCCCAGGCAGCGCCACGCAAACGCCTTTCTCAGGCACCATTCCCACACAGTCCCGTGCATATCGTGGAAGCTCCAAGCGTTGGCCGGGAACATGGCCACTTGCGTGGTTCGCCGGCGCTGTTCACCTTTCGGGCCATCGACGTCCGCGAAGCCTCCGTCGTCATTGGCCAGCTCCGATGTGATCGTGTCGCCAAAGGCGAAGGGGCTGAGACTTCCTGCCCGACAGGCATCGTCCACCAGGCGCTGATCGCTGGGCGCCTCATTGGCCAGCGGAGAAAACTCAGCCAACCTGCTGGAGACGATCCTCGCCAAGCCATGCGACGGCGTGTCAAGGGGCGGCTGCGGGCTGGGCTGTCCCCCTCGCTGCAAGGACAAGGGCTCCAGGTGCATGGGCCACTCCCATCGCTCCCCCTCTGGCGGCTCCCATCCCGCCACCATCTGCCATTGGGCCTGGGTGATCGGCGTACGGTCCTTCAGGAACTCCCCTGAGGACAGCTTCCACTGGGGACCCTGGTGCAAGGTGCGTCCTGATCCTGCCGGGGGCGAGCCCATGAGGAAGCCCTCCGTGAACCCCAGGGTGCGCCCGCGCCAGCGGAGCACCTGAACTGATGGCGTCGGTGGCCCCAACCCCTCCTTCAGGAGCACGCTCACCAGAGCCGATGGGACGCCATCCCGGAACGAAGCTTGCTTGCCCGCCATGCCCGGCCCAGCCTCCCGCCAGAGCGACAACATCCCGCACCTTCCCGCATCAGAACATCTGTACTATAAACG
>JBKCVY010000398.1:0-6976 GCA_046317475.1 Cyanobacteriota bacterium
GTCGCCACCTGACTGGAATCGTCCGCGACGCCTTGGCCACTCCGCACAATCAAGCGGATGCCAAGGAACAAAAAACCAGCGGAAGCGGCGAGCTGGAGCCAATCGGTGGGAATGACGCGCGTGAGGGAGCCACCGGCGGCCGAGCCAAGCAAACTGGCCAACACCAAGGCCAGGGCACTGCCGGCAAACACGGCGCCGGGCCGGCTGGAGGTGCCGCTGATGCTGACGATGGCCAATTGGGTTTTGTCTCCCAACTCCGCCAGGAACACGGTGGCGAAGGTAGAGGCGAGCAGGGCGAGCATGGAGGACATGCCGTTAAAGCGGAGGAATTGGGGCGGAGGGGGCCAGGTGGAGCACCGCCTGACGGCCAAGCCAGAGGCCCAGGGCCACCATCAGCACCCCGGCGGCCCGCTCCAACTGCTGGGGCTCCATGAGGGAAGACAACCAACGGCCCAGGAGCACCCCCACCAAACTGGAACAAATCAAGGCCAGGGAGGCCCCGAGGAACACCACACCCGGTCTCCTGGACTCCGCCGCGAGGAGCAGGGCCGCCAGCTGGGTCTTGTCACCGAGTTCCGCGAGGAACACCGTTCCCGCCGTGGAGAGAAACACCTTGAGCCAAAGGGATGGGCCGGCGGCCTCCGCATCGGCGGGGGGGCTGGCGGACGGGGATGGGTCCGGCGGGGGTGGGGGAGACGTCATGGCTGGCGAAGCGCCCGCAAAAAGCGCCGCATCACCTTGCCACGGCCCCCGCTCTCGCCGCGAATCTGCTGCTGACAAAAGCGAATGGCCAGCGTATTGGCTTCATCCCCTTGGGCGCCCAGCCGGGACAGGATGGCGTCCACGTGGCAGAAGGCGGGACGCGTGTCATAAATCCGGCAGCGTTGGCCACCGGTGTCGAAATGGACGCACCAGCCATCGTCCCCCACCATCGCCAGATAGGCCTGCCGTTCGCCGTCCTCCAGGAGGGCCAGGGCTTCCTGTCGCAACTCCGGATCCAGACGACAGCAGGAACCGCATCCGGGAATGCAACGCCAACGGGGACTCAACCGACCCATCCGCCCCCTCCCCGCAGGCGCCGCCAGGGCTGTGACAAGGAATCACAGTGGTGGCGTGGCGGGGGCACGGCGGCGGCGGCACCCTCTACGCTCTTGACTGCACGCTTTCCGCCTGCCGGACCCCCAGCATGGGCATCGACTTTCATCTGATCTCCAACTTTTTGGCCTTGGCGCTGATCACCCTGGCGGGACCGGCGGTGATCTTCATCCTTTTCTACCGCCGCGGCGCCCTTTGAGTCGGTGGTGCGCTCCGTCTCGGCGCCATCCCCCCCTCATCCGGCGAGTCCAAGGGCCATCACGGCCTCCTGAAACAACGAGCGCATGTAGGGGTGCGCCCCCTCCATTTGGGGCTGGGCGCGGGATCCCTCCCAGGTCAGGATGGAGCAAACCTCCCGACCTTCCGCATTGCGGATGACCAGGCCCTCCCCCCGCAGGGCGCACTGGTAGGGTCGATCCCCGCGCACGAGGACGACCCCCTCCGCGTCCTGGTGGCTGGGCCGGATGGCCACAATGTCCAGCCCAAGTCGCTGTTGCCCCTGCCAGGTGTCCTGGCGGAGGCGATAGGCCACGTCCACCCGTGGCGGCAGGGGTTGCCCACCGTCCCAGCGCCAAGCCATGGCCCGCACGGCCGCGCCATCTTGTCGCAGGGTGAGCTGCAGGTGGCCCCCGCGGAGAGTCTTCTGCTGTTCGACGTCACAGCCCACGCTCCAGAACACCGGCATGGGATGGGCGACGCCAAAGGGACCAAGCCGTTGCAGCTGCTCCCAAAAGGCGCGATCGATCCGCTCCAGCCGCAGCAGCGCCTCCGGTTCCACCATCGCCCCCTCCGGCGAAGCCTGCAGCCAGGTCTCAGCCAAATCCTCCAGCCGTTCCTGGAGCGAGGCCAGTTGGGTGGCGGCCACGGTGAAGCCCCCCGCCGCGGCATGGCCCCCGTAACGCTCGAGAAGCGACGCGCAGGCGGTCAGCGCCTGGTCCACAGCAAAGCCCCGCGGCGCCCGCACGGAGGCCCGCAAACGGCCCTCCCCATCCCCCCCCAGCAAGGCCACAGGCCGTCCAAATCGTTCCACCAGACGGGAGGCCACGATCCCAATCACGCCATGGTGCCACAGGGACGGGGCCAGGAGGAGGAAGGCGGGGAGGCGGGGCCCATCGGCCTCCAACAGGGCCAGGGCCTCCGCCTCAAGGGCCTGGCAGAGATCGCGGCGCTCCCGGTTCAACGCGTCGCAATGGCGGGCCAGTTCCAAGGCCCGATCGGTGTCCGCCGTGGTGAGCAGGTCCACCACCACCAGGGGATCACCCAACCGTCCCACGGCATTCAGGCGAGGGGCCAGCTGAAACCCCACCGCTTCCGCGTCGATGGGCGCCTCCTCCAGTCCCGCCAGACGGATCAGGGCCCGCAATCCCGGCAGGCGCGTGCGGGCCAGCAGGGGCAGCCCCTCGCGCAGCCAGCGACGGTTGACCCCATGCAATGGCGCCATGTCGGCGATGGTGCCGATGCAAAAGAGCTCCAGGGCCATCTCCAGTCCATCGCGACGGGCCAGGCGACGGGCTAGGGCGGAGGCCAGAACGTAGGCCAAGCCGACCCCGGCCAGGCCCCGATAGGGGGAGTCGGGGGGGGTGAGGGCGGGATGGAGCAGGGCCTGGCACGGGGGTGTGGCCTCTGGCAGGGTGTGGTGATCGGTCAGGATGACATCCACCCCCAGGGCGACGGCACGATCCAAGGCCTCCCGGGCACTCACCCCGTTGTCCACGGTGACCAGGAGCCCCACCCCGGCGGCGTGGAGACGCTCCACCATGGCGCGATTGAGGCCATAGCCCTCCTCCAATCGGCTGGGGATGGCAGGTTGGGGACGGGCCCCAAGGCGCTGCAGAAGTCCGGTCAGCAGTGCGGTGCTCGTCATGCCGTCGGCGTCGTAGTCGCCGCAGATCGCCACGGCCTCCCCGTCGCGGGCGGCCCGCGCCAACCGGTCCACAGCCTTTTCCAAATCCGCAAAGTGGCTGGAGGGATCCGGAGGCTCCGGCGGATCGAGCAGGGCGGCCAGGGAGGCGGCATCCATGACCCCCCGTCGGGCCATCACCGCCCACAACTCAGGGGGCAGACCATGGATCGCCTCCCCCATGGCTGGCAGGGGAGCGGGGAGCCTCCAGGACGGGACGGGCACGGCGCGGCGAAGGCAGGGGGCGTGTCCGCATTGTGAAGGCCCCCCGGGGGGGTCGCATCCCCCGCCCGCCGTGGGCCTGGCCCGCCCAACGGCGGTCAACGGGGACAGCGACGTACCGTTGTCCTGGGCCGGGCCTCCCGCCCCACCGCTGAACCCAACAGGAGATCGCCTCGGTGGACCTGAACGCCCTGCTCTGGGATGTGGATGGCACGCTGGCGGACACCGAAGACGCTGGCCATCGCCGCGCCTTCAACGCGGCCTTTCGCGCCGCGGGGCTTCCCTGGCAGTGGGAGTCCTCCACCTATCGGGAGCTGTTGCGCGTGAGCGGCGGACGGGAGCGCATGCGCCACTTCGCGGTCCACAGCCAAGGGCACGTCCTGTCCGACGACCAGGTGGAAGCCCTGATGGACGCCAAGCAAAGGGCCTACGCCAGCCTGGCCCGCCGTGGCGAACTCCCCCTGCGCCCTGGTGTGCTGAGGCTCGTGGCGGAAGTGGCGGCCCGGGGAACCCCCCAGGCACTCGTCACCACCAGCTCCCGATCCGCGGTGGCCGCCCTTTTGGAAGGTCATGGCGAGCCGTTGGCGTCGGCATTTGCCTTCTGGATCTGCGGCGAGGACGTGGACGCCAAAAAACCCAGCCCCCAGGCCTACGTGCAGGCGCTGCGGCGCCTGGAGCTGCCCCCCTCCCAAGTGGTGGCGATCGAGGATTCTCCCCAAGGGTTGGCCGCAGCCAAGGGGGCTGCTCTCCCCTGCCTGATCACCCTGGGGGACTCCCCACCGGACGACACCGAAGCCTGGTGGGGGGCCGCCACCGCCACGGTGGACCACTTGGGCGAAGCTGGTCGTTCCACACGGGTGTGGCGGGGCCCCGACTGCGCGGAAGGGAGAATCACCGCGGCCTGGCTGGCAGGCCTGTTGGAGGCGGCATGAGCGGCTCTCCCCCGCAGGTCACCCGATTGGAGCGGTTGCAGCAAAGCTGGGGGCGCTCCCTCAAGGCCCAAATTGGCGAACAATGGGCCTCGGCTAGCGCCGCCCTTTTGGCCCTGTTAGCCGGCATTTTCCTGGGGGAGAATGTGTCTTCCGTCCTGCTCTGGAAGGTCAGCGGTGGACGACCGATCGTGGTGCTGGCCCTGGTGCTCACGCACGAGGCACTGGTGAGGCTGCGGAGCCGGGCGGTGAAAGGGGTGCCCACCCTGGGCTGGGTGCTGGTGGACAACCTGAGAATCGGTGTCGTGTTTTCCCTGGTGTTGGAAGCATTCAAACTGGGGAGCTGAGTTCCACCCTGGCTCCTGGGTCTCTGGCTCCTGGGTTCGGGGATCCCTGAATGCGGGGATCCCTGAATGCGGGGATCCCTGGGTCAGGGGTGGCGGTCCCCCCCAACCGTCCTCAGCTCTCCTCATCCTCAGAGGGGGCGGTCACGGGATAGACAAATCCACGGGCCCGGCCACTGAGCACGGCCTTACCGATCGACAACGCCTTTTGCGCCGCGTCCCCAGCCTTGGCCTTCCAACGGGCATGGCGCTGATTGCGCTTGCCTTTGGACGTTTTCTTCTTGGGAACAGCCATCGCTTCGCCCGGCAAATCAAACGATGATCTTCCTGTGGCGAGCGACCTTCCGTCAAATCGCTAGCATCTCACCCACACGAATCGAGCAGTGGATCGCCAGTCCCCTCCCCTTCGAGCCCTGTTCCCCCCCTACGACCATCCCGCGGGTCCGCCCCCTCTCCAGCTTGTGGCGAATGCCCGCCCCCAGGAGCTGCAGGGCGGTGCCATCGAGCGGGAGGCCCGGGAGGCCAAGGAAACCGCTCCCGCCACGCCCACTCCCCGTGCCGTCGAGCGCGCCCCCGACCGTGGTCGGCCCAACACCCACCCTTCTCCTTCCCCGGGTTTCAGCCTGTCCGGCGGGCGAACCAGTGCCCCGTCTTACAGCCAGCTCCTGAACGACATGGCCCAGGGGAAGGTGCGCGAGATCCTCCTTTCTCCTCGGCAACGCCTGGCCACGGTCACCTACAAATCCGGCAAGACAGCGGATGTGGCGCTGTTCCACGACAACCAATTGTTGTTGCGCACCGCCCAGGAGCAGCGGGTGCCCCTGGCGGTCCGCGATGAACGCCAAGACGAGGCCATGGCGGGCCTGCTCGGCAACGTGCTGCTGGCGTTGCTCCTCCTGGGCGCCCTGGCCCTGCTGATTCGGCGCTCCAGCCAGGTGGCCAGCAAAACCTTGGGCTTTGGCCGCAGCCAGCCCCGCGTGCAAGCGGAGGGGGATGTGGCGGTGCGGTTCGAGGATGTGGCGGGCATCGCCGAAGCCAAGGAGGAGCTGCAGGAGGTGGTCACCTTCCTGAAATCACCGGAACGCTTCACCTCCATCGGAGCCAAGATTCCCAAAGGGGTCCTGCTGGTTGGTCCTCCCGGCACGGGCAAAACCCTTTTGGCCCGGGCCATCGCCGGCGAGGCGGGCGTGCCTTTTTTCTCCATGGCCGCCTCGGAATTTGTGGAACTGTTCGTCGGCGTCGGCGCCAGTCGGGTTCGCGATCTGTTTCGCAAGGCCAAGGCCAAGGCGCCTTGCATCATTTTCATTGATGAGATTGATGCCGTCGGGCGCCAGAGGGGCGCGGGCATAGGCGGCGGCAATGACGAGCGGGAGCAAACCCTGAACCAGCTCCTCACGGAGAGGGATGGCTTTGAGGACAATTCCGGCGTCATTCTGCTGGCCGCCACAAACCGCCCGGATGTGCTGGATGCGGCCCTGATGCGACCCGGTCGCTTTGACCGGCGCATTGTGGTGGATCTCCCCGACCGCAAAGGACGGGAAGCCATCCTGTCGGTGCATGCCCGCACCCGTCCTCTGGACGAGGCCGTCTCCCTAGCCGATTGGGCCGCCCGAACCCCCGGCTTTTCTGGTGCCGACCTCTCCAACTTGCTCAATGAGGCCGCCATCCTGACGGCGCGGCGGCAGGCCACCCACATTGATGATCGGGCCATCAGCGATGCCTTGGAACGCATCACCATGGGGCTGACGGCGGCGCCCCTCCAGGACAGCGCCAAAAAGCGATTGATCGCCTATCACGAGGTGGGCCATGCCCTGCTCTCCTGCCTGGTGCCCCACGCGGACCGCTTGGACAAGGTGACGCTGCTGCCGAGGGCTGGGGGCGTGGCTGGTTTTGCCCGTACCGTCCCCGATGAGGACATCCTCGATTCCGGATTAATCAGTCGGGCCTACCTCCTGGCGGAATTGGTGGTTGTTCTTGGGGGGCGGGCAGCGGAAATCGTGGTTTTCGGTTCGAGCGAGGTGACCCAGGGGGCGGCCAGCGATCTGCAAATGGTCAGCCGGATTTGCCGAGAAATGGTCACCCGATACGGCTTCTCCAACCTTGGCCCGCTGGCCTTGGAAGGGGATGGGGCTGAGGTGTTTCTGGGCAGGGATTGGATCCGCTCCGATCCGCACTACTCCCAATCCACGAGCAACCGCATCGACGAAGCCGTGCGCACCTTGGCCAAGCAATCGTTGGACATGGCATTGTCCTTGCTGAAACCACGACGGGAGCTGATGGATCTCCTGGTGGAGCGCCTGATCATGGAGGAAACGATCGATGGGGAGAGTTTTCGGCAGGAAGTGGAGGCCTGGCAGGCCCGCCACCCCGAAGTTCCCCCACCGACGAAAAGCCAACGCTTGCCCTTGCCCACCCCGGGCCCAAGCCCGGCGTCAATCCTGACCCGCTAACCCACCGGAAAAGCGAATGTCCAAGCTGCGCAAGTA
>JBKCVY010000399.1:0-6996 GCA_046317475.1 Cyanobacteriota bacterium
CATTCCGCTTCTGGAATCCCGGCAGGTGGAGCGCTCATCACAAGTGGTCTCTGCCTGAGATGCAAGCGGGAATCAAGCTACCGTCAAGGGTTCAGCAGGGCTGAAGTTCGCCTTGAGCCGTCCCGCCCCCTGAACACCTACACCTCGGAAAAGGTTTGGATGCCCAAAATCCGCATGATCTTGATCACCGAATAGTGTGTGTCCTCTGAGCAGAATGCTGCCGATGTGTAAGCATGGGGATGGTTGGCTGAAGTGGTAGCCCGGAACAATTGCAGCCGCTGCATCTTGCACGCTGACTGTTTTGTCCCCCGGACCGTTGCCGAGGGCTCGTGCATCGTTTCAGAACCCTCGACTAATATCCGACCAGCGAGATGATCGCGAGCATTCCAAAGGCCGTAGAGATTTCCCTCGGTACAACCCATTGTGAGCACATAGTTCCAATATGATTCAGGATTGTTGGCGTCATAGAGTCTGAAGGCCCTCCAGAGTTGCGCATAGAAGTCGAGCACTGCTCATTCCATAACCTTGCTGTTGAGGCTGAAGTTGCCGTCAATAAAGTGGTCCCCCACGTTGTTTATGTGCACGGTCAGGCATGGGGCGAGATGGTTGTATGTGCCAAGTTGATTAGCCTAATATCCGAAGAAGTGATTTCTCTGGATTGTCACCATGTCTGCAAGAGCGCTGAATGCCTCGTTGCGAGCCGATTTGCTCAAACCATTCGGGGAGAGTTCAAACAGACCTGGATCAAACTCAAATCCATTGCGATGGGAGGATTCCCATGAAGGCATGGTGGGGAATGGGACGGACATGGCAGATCATTTAGAAGAGACGGAAAATGATCATTGCGGTTGTGATGTCTTGAAGTGGACGGTTTTAATTCACAGTATGAAGTTAGCGCTACACCCTCCACGTCGTTGATCAGGGGGGGAGGGGGCCTGGCTGCCACTAAAACGCATCCTTGCGCGTTAATCGCCCTGTCTGGTAAGGAACTGCCGTTCCTTGGGGTTTCGCCGGTCTGGCTTCGCCATGGATGCGCCTCCATTTCTCATGCGCCGTCATGTGGTTCCTGAATGCGTGTCCAGGGCGCTTGGGGACCGCCCAATTCGCGCAGCGGCAAGCCTCGGGGTCGCCCCCTGGTCATCAGCTCTTGCCGGCTAATGGTTAGAGAGTTGGATGACCTGGCGCGGCGTCGCCATCGGGACGACTCGCCCGCGGCGTCACAACTGGCCCGCACCTATCCGGGGGGGGCATCACGTGTCTGCCGCTGGAGAAAGGCCCAGGGTCAGCCCTCCGCATGGAATCTCAGCCCCCAGGGCGGGACGCTGCGTCAGGGCCAGCCCCAGCTGGAAGGGCACGATCCCATACACAGGGCGAATGAAAATGCAATGGAGGCGAAACCGCCAATTGCTGAGGGGCTGGGCCAGGCCGATGGCCACCCGCAGGGCCCAAATCGAGTGGAACCCGCCCCGCTGCAGGCCAACGGTCCAGGCGGCTCGCTGGGGGTGAAGGGCATGCATCGCTTGATGAAGCCAGGGGCCAAGGGGGATGGGGCCAACCGATGACGTGCACCCTCTCCGTATGGCGGCGGCCCCCCGGAGGTGCCATTACGGTGGAGGACCTCCCTCCCCACTCCGATCCCTTCCCTGTCCCCATCACCTTTGACCCGCCGCCCCAGCGCCAGCAGGCCTCGTCGCGGCGCCCCCACCTCCGCCGACCCTGCGCCTGCCGCAAGCACCAGCCCCGTGTTGGCCCAGCCGGTGGACCTTTCCCGGCCTTCCGCGGCCTCGCTCCTGCCGGAATTCGCCGCCCTGGGGTTGTCCGAACCCCTGCTCCAGGCCGTCGCCGCCAGGGGATACAGCGTTCCTTCGCCGATCCAACGGCAGTGCATTCCGGCGGTGTTGGAGGGGCGGGATGTGCTGGCCGCGGCCCAGACCGGCACCGGCAAAACGGCCGGCTTCACCCTGCCAATGCTGGAACGCCTGTCCCACGGGGCCCGGGCCCGTTCCGGTGTCGTCCGCGCGCTGGTGCTCACCCCTACCCGGGACTTGGCGGCCCAGGTGGCCGACAGCGTGCGGGCCTACGGATGCCATGGGGATCTCCGCTCGGATGTGGTGTTCGGCGGCGTCAGCCCCAACCCCCAGATCGCTCGGTTGCGGGGTGGCACCGACGTGCTGGTGGCCACCCCGGGCCGGCTCATGGATCTCCACCAACAGGGGGCCCTGCGGCTGGATCGGGTGGAGATCCTCGTGCTGGATGAAGCCGATCGCATGCTGGACATGGGGTTCCTGCGCGACATCCGCCGCATCCTGGCTCTCCTGCCCAAAGGGCGCCAAACCTTGCTGTTCTCCGCCACGTTCTCGCCGGAGATTCGCCAGCTAGCAACCGGGTTGCTGCACCAACCGGTCCAATTGCAGGCGAGTCCGGAAAACCAGGCGGCGCCAAGCGTGGAGGCGGTGCTCCATCCCTGCGACATGGCTCGCAAGCCCGCCCTGCTCAGCCATTTGATCCGCAGCAACGACTGGCGACAGGTGCTGGTGTTTTCCCGCACCAAGCACGGCGCCAACCGGGTGGCCGATCACTTGTGCGGCGATGGCCTGCAGGCGGCGGCCATCCATGGCAACAAGAGCCAGGGCGCCCGGACACGGGCCCTCTCGGGCTTTAAAAGCGGCGAGCTGCGTGTGTTGGTGGCCACCGACATCGCCGCCCGGGGGATCGACATCCAGCAACTGCCCCATGTGGTGAACCTCGATCTGCCGAACCAGGCGGAGGACTATGTGCACCGCATCGGCCGCACGGGACGGGCTGGCTGCAGCGGCCATGCGGTGTCGTTGGTGGCGGCGGAGGAGCACGAGCTGCTGCGGGCCATCGAACGGTTGCTTGGGGAGAAACTGCCGCGCAGGGAGGTTCCTGGTTTTGAACCCACGATCCTCTCCGCGCCGCCCCTCGATCTCAGCGGTGGGCGGGGCCGGACGCCGCGGGGTGCCGCTCCGCGGCGACGACGGTAAGACGGCGGGTGGCGGCGGGGTGGCCTTGGGGTGGATTCACTTCACCCACACCACGCTGCAGCCCGGGCCGCCATCGCCGCGTTCGGCGTCGCTCACCCGTTCGACGTAGGGCACGGTGGCCAGCCATTCCCGCAGGCCCCGTTTGAGCTTGCCGGTGCCGATGCCGTGGATCACCCAGAGGGGCCCGTTGGCGCCCCGCAGGCGTTCCTCTACCACCGCCTCCGCCTCGTGCACCCGCAGGCCGCGCACATCCACCGTGTTGCGTTCCGTGCGCACCTCCGGACCGCGGCTAGCTGGGTTGCGGCGGCTGCGCACGGCCACCACCGCTTGGCGCGGCTCCGGCGGGGAGGCTTTTTCACCGTGTAGCCCCTCAATGGCGGTGATCTCCAGGCTGAGGCGCATCACGCCGCAGCGCACCGTGAGGTCCCTGTGGTCATCGGAGAGGGCGAGCACTTCGCCCGCCTTGCCGAGGGAGAGCACCCGCACCCGTTCGCCCACCTTGGGCAACCAGCCCTGGTGTTCGCGCCGCTCCGGCGCGGGCCGATGGGCCTCCTCCAGCCGCCGTAGCCGCTGCCCCACTTGGCGGGCTGCTTCGCCCGCCTGGGTGGGTTGGGCCCGGCCCGCCTGGCGCAGGCGGCGGATCAGGCGCCGCACCTCCCCCTGGCCCTCGCGAATGGATCGCTCCAGCTCCTGGCGCCGTTGCTCCTGAAGTTCGGCGCTTTGCTCTTTCTGCTGCCGCCAACGCTCCAGCAGTTCCTCGTGGAGGAGTTCCGTGCGGGCGAGCAGGGCGGCGGCTTCCTCGGCGGCCTCCTGCTGCCGCTGCCGCTGGTTTTCCAGGCCGGCGATCACGGCGTTGACGTCGCCCTCGCCACGGGGGGCGAGCAGGGCGCGGGCGTCCTCCAGCACGGTGGCAGCCAAGCCGAGGCGGGCGGCGATCGCCAGGGCATTGCTGCGGCCAGGGATGCCCCACTGCAGGTGATAGGTGGGGGAGAGGGTGTCGACATCAAAGGCGACGGAGGCGTTTTCAAAGCGGGCGTCGGCGTATTTGAGGGCCTTGAGTTCGCCGAAGTGGGTGGTGGCGATGGTGAGTCGGGCCCGCTCGGCCAGTTGGCGCAGCAGGGCGATGGCCAGGGCGCTGCCCTCCGCCGGGTCAGTGCCGGCTCCCACCTCGTCGAGCAGAACCAGGGAGGCGCCAGAAGGAATGGCGGGGGGAACGGTGGGCCCTGGCGCCATGTCGGGCGGTGGTAATGCCTCCAGGATGCGGGCGATGCGGCGGATGTGGCCGCTGAAGGTGGAGAGGTTTTGCTGCAGCGACTGCTCATCGCCAATGTCCGCCAACACCTGGCCGCACCAGGGCAGGCGGGGGGTGGCGCCGCAGGGGAGAAAGAGGCCCGCGCGGGCCATGAGGGCCGCCAGTCCCACGGCCTTGAGCGTCACGGTTTTACCGCCGGTGTTGGGACCGGTGATGGCCACCACCCGCACGGGGTCCTCCACCCGCACGCTCACCGGCACCACGGGCTGGCCCCCCTCCTGACGCTCCCGCCAAAGCAGCAGCGGGTGCCGCAGACCCTCCAGAGTCCAGGGTGCCCGGGGATCGTCGGCCAGGTCGGGGCGCAGGCCGCCGCTCCAGGCGCTGTAGCGGGCCCTGGCCAAGGCGGTGTCCAAGCGGACTAGCACCCCTTGCAGGGCTTGCAGCGCCTCCCGTTCATCCCCCACCAGCCCGCTGAGTTCCAGGAGCACGGCCTGCTCCAGCTCCCGCTCCTGGCCCTCCAGTTCCCGGAGGCGGTTGCCGAGGGGGATCACGGCCTGGGGTTCAAGAAATACGGTGCTGCCGGAGGCGGAGCTGTCGTGCACCAGTCCCGCCAGCTGGGCTACCGCGCCGGCCTTCACCGCCAGCACGGGGCGGCCATTGCGCTCGGCGCTCACCGTGTCCTGCAGCATGGGCGCCCAGCGGCGCAGCAGCTCCTGGAGCCGTTCGCGACGCTCCGCCCGCCCGCCAGCCAGCTGCCGGCGCAGGCCCTGCAGGGCGGGGTTGGCCCGATCGGCGACCCGGCCGCCCTCCTCCAGGCAAAAACGCAGGCGCTGCTCCAGCTCCGGCAGCGTGCGCAGGTCGGCCACCAGGGCGGTGGTGAGGGGCCGCAGGGCGGGGTCGTCGATCTGGCGTCGCAGCCGGCGGGCCGCCGCCAGGGTGGCGGCCACCGCCAGCAGCGCCTCGCCGCCAGCGGTGCCCCCTTTGGCGCAGAGGGTGACCGTATGGCCCAGGTCGGCCACCCCCTGGAAACTCAAACCACCATCCGTGAGGCCATCCAGGGCCAGCAGTTCGGTGGTTTCCCCCAGCAGCGTCTGGCTGTCCGCGGCGGTGGTCCCCAGGGGCAGGGATTCCACCTGGCGTCGGCCGAGGGGCGTGCTGGCGAAGGTGGCCACCTGGGCGCAGAGGCGCGGCCATTCGAGCAGCTCCAGGCCCTCCGCCTGGATGTGGTCCCGCTGGATGCCCTCCCTCACGCCGGGCCGCTGGGATAGGTGAGGGGGATCGGGGTGGCACCCACGTTGGAGGGGAGGCCCGCCACTGGCTCGTAGAGCAGTTCCAGCCAGTTACCTTCCGGATCTTGCATGTAGAAGGAAGCGGTGCCATCGCGATGGTCGTGGACGGGACCGCAGCTGTGGCCTTGGGCCACCAGGGCCTCCCGGGCTTGGTCCACGGCGGCGCGGTCCTGGAAGTGGAAGGCGAAATGGGGACCGGCCGCCGTGTAGGCGGGGCTGAGCAGGGCAATCCCCTCACCGCTTTGGGGCCACTGCAGGTAGCACCAGTCGGTCGCCTCCCAGGTGAGGCGCAGGCCGAGGGAGGTGTAAAAGGTCTTGGCACGCTCCATGTCCTGCACGCGCAGGGCCACATGGCCGAGGCGATGGGGGGCAGCCGGTGCCATGGCGGTGTGGGTCACTGTGGCCATTCTCTCGCAAGGAGGATGCCCTTCGCGGGCGGTGGTGAGCGGGTGAGCGAGGCGCGCCTGGGCGCGAATCCTCTCGCGCCGTTGGCCGCCAGGCCTATGGACCCCACAGCGCTGGGAGGCGATTTCCTGCCGGACACCCCCTGGATTGCACGGCAGCGCGCAACGATGTGGGGCCAGGCGAAGGGCACAGGGTTGCGATGGAGACATGCCAGAACAATCACAAAACCGACACGGAATAATCACTGAATAGTATTGTCAAGCCGGCATAAATATGAAGAATATGTTTCCAAATGCCTTTCTCCTGGGCGTGTATGGATTCCGTCTTGTGTCTTGCAGAACTTGCAATCTCCTCTGGCTGCATTTCAAATGTAGGCAAGGCGCATGCAGGCGTGGTTTTCGAATTCTCTCGGCAATACTACGGTGTTAAAATAAAAGCTCCTGGACTATTTTCCGCGCCTTCGGCTGGCTTGGCTGCCAACAAATTTCCAACGTTAGTAAATTCTGGTTAAGTCTTGATTTCGGCTGGATCTTTCTCGGCCGGGACAAATTGTAATCTCATCGGTGGTGCTATACTCTTTGTTCGTCTTGATGATTCTATCAACGTCTCAAGGTGCTCTGGGGCAAAATCTTCTCACATGGCCTACGAAGGTTTTGGTGGTCAATCATTATCATCCAGGTGTGGCGATCAATGGCCTTAGTCTGCTCAACAATCAAGCCCTTGCCGAACGCGGCCTGAGTTCGACTCCGGGACTTTTTGCCTCTTGGCCCATTTCAGTATCTACGGGGTCCGTTTCTGTCAAAGTGGCCGCGCCCTTTCCAGGCCCGCTGCCGCTGTTTGGTGCTGGCGCCGCCCTCGCCTGCGGCCGCAAGCTGCGATCGCGTATCCATGCTGCTGCGCCGATGCCCAGGGTCTGAACCTCCAGCTGCTCTGACCAACGGCGCCACCCTGTGGATCAGCGATCGATCCCCGGTCGTGACCACATCAACCGCCAGTCCCTCGACGGCCACGTCCTATGGAGGACAAGACCTTCATGGATCTATCC
>JBKCVY010000400.1:0-4077 GCA_046317475.1 Cyanobacteriota bacterium
CCCTCGGCCGCCTGCGTGGCAATGAGGCCGCCGTGGTGGTTGGCGAGCAGGTGGTGACGAGTTTTGACGTGCAAGCCGGCCAGAACGGCGCCCCCAACACCTGCCAGCCCGTGTTGGGCATCGCCGGTCTGACCTTTGGCGCCCAGGTGTCGAAAATCGATGACAACGGCTTTGTCACGTTCAAGCTGTCGCCCGCGATTTCGGCGGCCATTCGCCGAGAAAACGTGGCAGGGTGCGGGTTGATCGATATCTTGGCCCTGCGCAGCCTCGACACGGGCAGCGCCCGCGTGCGGGACGGCCAAACCCTCATCCTCACCGGCGTGCTGTCCGACCGCGACATCCAGGAAGTGTCGAAGTGGCCCGTGCAGGCGGATCTTCCCATCGTGGGGCAGTTCTTCCGCAACAGCAGCAACGCCCGCCAAAAACGGGAACTCGTCGTGATGGTGACGCCACGCATCATCAACGACACGGAGGGCGGCACCTTTGGCTACGGCTTTGAACCCTCCACCCGTGACACGCGCCAGTTCATGAATTCCGTGCCCTCCTCCACCATGCCCAACGTGTTTCAGCAACGCTGATCACCCGGCCTGGGATGGGGGATCACGGGACAGGTCGTTCCGCCGCGCGGGGCGGGCCGTTGTAGATCACCTCCAGGATCGATCGGGCATCCGGAGCCACCAAAATCTCCGTTTCCACGGTGGCGGGCTGGCCCAGCTGCTGCCAGCCCGGCGGGCCGCCAAGAAAGCGAAACACGTAGCCCTTGGCCGTCGCCCGCACCAGGCAGTCACCGCCCCTCTGTTGATGCATGCAAGCCGCGGCGCGGTACACCCCCAACCCGCCATTGAGGCGTTCGGCCCGCATCCGCGCCAGGTTCGTGGCCCGCACGGAGGTGGCGCCCATCTCCTGGGCCCGGCTCGGAACCAACCCGCCTCCCAGCAGCAGCACGGCCAGCGCGCCAAGGGACAGGAGCCTGTGTCTCGCCATGGTGGGGTGGGGCGGGCCGGAGCCGTCATGGTAGGTCCCGCGGCCGGGGGGCTCAGGGCGGCGCCAGCCCCCCATCAATCCATGAAAAAGAAGCGCAAATCCACCGGCCCCGCCTGGTAGTGGTGGGTCACGCCCCCTTCCATGCCGCGCAATCGGTAGGTGCCGGCGTAGGCGCGGCTGCCGGAGCCATCCCGCACCGTCACCCGGGCCGGGCAGCGTTCATGGACATCCGGGGGGACGGCGCGGCAGCCACTGGCGCGCACCGCCAGCTGGAGGATGGTGTCGTCCGCCAACACGACCGTGGCCTTCCGCCAACCCTCCGCACTATCGGGGTAGAGCGTCACCGCGCAGAACACCTGGCGGCCGTTCAGCTGGCACTTGGGGGAAAATTGCCCGCTCGCCGGCAGGGCCAACGCCGCCCCCACGAGCACGGTGGCCAGTCCCACGAGGCCGGTCCTCACAGGCCCATCGGCACCAGGGCCTTGAGCGCCAGGGGCGCCAGAAACTGAGCCAAGCCCACCGCGCTGGTGAGGAGCGCCCCACCCATGCCGTTGCCCGCCGGTTTGCGGCCTGGATCTTCGCCCAACTTGCGGGCCGCCGTTTGAATCCGCTTAGCTTCCTCCATCTCCCCTCGCTGGGCATAGAGGACGGCGGCGTAGTTCAAATCCTGCTGGGCCTCCTCCCGCTTGCCCTGCTCCGCCCGGCTCACCCCCCGGGCCAACCAGGTGATCGGCGCCTCCGGACTCTGGCGCAGGGCCTCGCCAAACAACCGCTCCGCCTCCGGCTGGCGCCCCGCCAAGGCGGCCGCCACGCCAGCGTTGTGCAGGGCCGCGTAGCTGAGGGCGCCGGTTTCCAACCCCTGGGCCCCCTCCCAATGGCTGCGCTCCAACGCGCCGGGATCGATCTGGGCGCCGCTCAGGTCGCTCTGGCGCAGGTCCGTGCCCACCAGCTGGGCGCCGCGCAGGTCGGCGCCGCGCAGGGAGGCGCCCTGCAGGCTCGTGAACCGCAGGTCCGCCCCCCGCAACACGGCGCCATCGAGGCGGGCTTGGCTCAGGTTGGCGCGCTGCAGGCTGGCGCCGGTGAGATTGACGTCCCGCAAATCGGCGAAGACCAGATCGGCGTCCTGGAGCCGACAACCAGCGCAGTGCCGCCGATCGAGCAGCTTCATCAAATCTCCCCCGTCCGCCCGGGCGCCCAGACCCGCCAGGAGCAGGACGCCAAGGGTGGCCAACATCCCCACACGCCTCGGCTGGAGACGGCGGATCGCGGAGCGCGCCGCGGCGGCGCCATGGAGCGTGCCCCTTGCCGTGGCGACAGACGCGACGCGGGGAGCGACGTTGGGCGTGACGCTGGCCATGGCCAATCGCGACGAACACTCCCCCTCTTACCGTCTCCCGCCCGCCGCCACGGGGGGAGAGGGACTCTCCCCAAGGCGGCCGGGATAGGATGGCTCCATGGAGATCGCCATGGGGTTGGCCACCGAAGACGGCTGCGCCCTGGCGATCGGGGCCTACCCCCGCTTCCGGTATGACGGGCGGGGCGGCGGCGGCACGGGCCGTGCCTCGGAAGCGCTGGCGGAGGGGTGGCGCACCGTGACATTTGACGCGGCGAGGCTGGCCATCCCCCCCCTCAGCCGCCTCACCACTCGCTTTCTCGGAGTGCCCCTCCCCCCGGGGCTGCGGATCGCCATCGATCCCCAACACCTGGCGGGCCGGTGGCATCCGGAGAGTGGTGCGGTGGAACTGCGGTTTCTGGCCCGCTTCCGCCCCCTGCTGGCGGCCAGGGCCATGGCGCCGGATCTGATCGTCTCCACCGAGCTGGTCACCCGGACGGTGGCGGGGCAACGCCATCGGGCCGAAGGCAGGCCACTCGACGCCACGGGACGGGGCGTGCTGGTGGGTATCGCCACCGTGGAGCCCACCGGCACGGCCTGGGTGGACCGTTTTCTGGGCTTGCCCGACGAAGCGCTGGCCGTGCTCCACTGCCGATTCCTCACCGACCCTCCGCAGACCTGAAATCTCATCCCAAGAAAAAGCGCAAACACATCAAAAACACGCAATCCGCTGCAGAGGAAATGATGCGACCGCGCTCCCCGTCGCAGGCTGCAGCAAGATGTCCGTAGGGAAAAAGTTACATCGTGCAACCTCTGGTCCAGAGCGGGAATAATGAGACACTCAAGGCACCCTTCGAATCCATTCCTCACCTGCAGCTCACGGATCCGGCAGATTTGTACATCGCGTTAAGCCGATCAGCGCCCATTGCCTTCTGCCGAAGCCTCGTAGCAGATTCAGACGTTCTTCACCAGGTGGGGATAGTGGAGATCGGCTCCACGGTGATTACATCCCAGGCCGGCACACCCACGGAATTTCTAGTGGAAGACACCCCTAATTTTCACTTGGTTGCCTGCTTTCAAGGCAGCCTTCAGCTGGACACCGCGGCTGGCAATCACACGCTGAGCCCCAACGACGCTGTCCTGATCCCCCCAGGCCGGCGACACAGCAATGGCGCCCATAGCCTGGGCGCCGTCACCCTGATCCCCACGGCGGTCGCCAACGCCGCCACGGCTATTGCCGGCAACACCCACCACCCCTCCCTCTCCAGCGGGAGCGTGGATGCCCCGGGCCTTTTGGCGGAAAAGGACAGGAAGATGCTGTTCAGCCTGCTGCGCCACATCGATGCCTGCCACGCCATCAGCCCCCACCTCACCCACCACCTCGCCCTCGATGATGGGCTCCATCGCACAGCGGCGCTGCTGCTCCATCCGGAGCTGCTGGAGCGGGAGCCTTTGGACCTGCACCGCTGGCGGGAGCGGGCGGGACGCCGCACCTTCGACGATCTCATCGACTACATCCGCGCCAACCTGGATCAACGCCTCAGCTTGAGCGATCTAGAGGCCCGCAGCCATTACTCCCGCCGGGCGCTGCAATACGCCTTCCGCCAGCGGCTCAACGCCAGCCCCAAGCAATGGATCCGCGAGCAGCGCCTGACCCTTGCCCTAGCGCGCCTGCGGCAAGACGGCCAGCAGCCCTCGATTAAGGAAGTGGCCCTCGCCTGCGGCTACTCCCATGTGGGCCACTTCACCAAGGACTTCAA
>JBKCVY010000401.1:0-1997 GCA_046317475.1 Cyanobacteriota bacterium
CCTCCGCGGGCGTGGCCATGGCCGCGCAGAGCTCCTCCATTGACGTTCCTTGGCCAAGGGCCGCGAGGATCCGCTCGCAGGGTGCCCGCGGATCCGGGGACGGTTGGCCCCCGAAACCGCGCGGCCGAGCCGCCCCCGCCCCCATGGGCCCTCTCCCCAACAGCGTCAGTAAATCAGCCGGGTTGGTCAGAGGGGCGGCCCCTTTCGCCAACAACCCGTTGCTTCCCTCGGCGGAGGGACGACCGGTATCCGCTGGCACAACCCAGAGGGGCAGCCCCTCCCGCCAAGCCAGTTCCGCTGAATGGAGCGCGCCACTGCCCAGGGGACACTCCACAAGGATCACAGCGCGGGCCAAGGCCACCTGCAGACGGTTGCGCCGAGCGAATGAGCCTTTGGTGACCGGGGTCTGGGGAGCCAACTCGGAAATCAGGAGGCCACGGTCCCCCACCTCGGCCTGCAACCCGGCATGGTGGCGGGGATAGGCTCGCTCCAGGGGCGTTCCCAACACGCCAACGGGCACGCCTCCAGCCTCAAGGCAGGCCCCATGGACGGCCCCATCAATTCCCGCGGCCAAGCCGCTCACCACTGGCCATCCTCCTTGGGCGAGCACGGCACCGATCTGGCGCGCCACACTGAGGCCATGGCGGGAGGGCCGACGGGTGCCAACCACCGCGACGGCGTGCCGCTGGCTCAGAGGGCACCACAAGCTCCCCCGACCTGCCCAATACAGGGCGGCCGGCGGTGGTTGCGACCTCTGGATGGCCAGCGGCCAGCGGCGATCACCTGGCACCAAAACCCGACGCCCACCATTCCATTGCTGCGATGCCCTGGGCAGGGGATTCGCCCCCCACAGCAGCCGATGGGCTTCAACGGCGGCCAGCAAACGCTCCGGCCACTGGCAGACCAGGGCCAGCTGGGGAACCGAGGCCTGCCAGGCCGACTCCAGGCTGCCAAAACCGCGAATCAGGGCGTGGATCCGCTGCGGCCCAACTCCCGGACATCGGGCCCACAACATCCACCACAGCCTGGCTCGCCAACTCCACGGCGAGGGGCCGGACGGGAGGATTGATGAACATGCCTGCAAGGCGATGCGACCAAAGACAGTACAAATATACTAAGTCAAGACAGGGCCTGTCACCAGGGCCGCCAAGGCCTGGGCCAGGTCGCTGGGCAGATGGCGCAGGGGCCTCCGCTGATCCAGTCCCGCGGAGAAATCCACCAGCACCAGCTCCACCGAGGCCACAGCCGCCACAGCGCCATCTCCTCTGACAAACCAGGACTGCCATGGCAGCCGCAAGCCTCGGCGGGGGAGCACAAGGCTGCGGACCTCCACCCACTCCCCATGCATCAAGGCAGCCTGATAGACGATGGAGAGCTGAACTACGGGCAGTTCCAACCCTCGCGCCGAGAGCACGCTGTACGAGAGACCAGCGGCCGCCAAGGCTTCCACCCTTGCTTCCTCCAGCCAGGCCACATAGGCCCCATGCCACATCACGCCCGCGTGGTCCGTGTGCTGGGGGAGCACCCGCCGTTGAAGCTGCCAGGCATGGGTTGAGGGAGGAGGAGGGGACGGATGTCGCATCACGCTCTGTGGCATGGGGAGGAGGAAAGGCCTTCATTCAGCCATAGGCTGATGCCGCCTTGATCAGAGCCCGTGTTTCGCACCCTGCTCATCGCCGACTCAGGCACAGGCCATGTGGAGGAGATGGTGCGCATGCTCCGCGCCATTCCTCCCTGTCGGCAAGCAAAGGTCTACTTGCTGCATGTCATCTCAGAGCAGGGAAGAGACGATGTGGAAAGCCATCGACAAAGAGCCATGGCCTTGGTTGATGAGGCCATCACCAGGATGGACCTGCAGCCCAGCGAGGTCACCAGCATGGTGAAGGAGGGAGACGCCAAGCAAACGGTGCTGCAGGTTGCAGATGAAGTGAATGCTGATCTCATTGTGATGGGATCACGAGGATTGGGGCGCCTTCAATCGATCTTGAGCAACAGCA
>JBKCVY010000402.1:0-3371 GCA_046317475.1 Cyanobacteriota bacterium
ATCAATGTCATCGTTTCATTGCCAAGCCGCCCAAACCGCAAATATCTTTTGCAGGCTGACCCAGTAAGCCTGTTCCCTGAATAACGTGATAAACAATCGCCTATCTGCTGGGGTGACGCCAGGCTTGACCCCCGCACGAGCGCCAATGGTGGTAGCTCGGCGATTCACTCCCGTGTGGCGCGCGCCCCTCGCCCATGCCCTCTGCCTCCTTTGGCTCCCTGCCCTGGGGGTGACCCCTGCCTGGTCCCACGGGGCCGACCATGCCGAATCCTCACCTCCTGACACGGGCACGATTGATGACCATTTGAATCCTCTGCCGATCCCCCACCCTCCGGCCGCTTCATCGACCAGAGGGGCCTATGAGGTGTGGCTCAGTGACCAGGCGAACACGCTGGGAATCGGTCCTGACTCGACGACGGGCACCCATGGCGGCATGCTGCGGATCTACGACTCCGCTGACTTGGAGTTGGATCAGCCAATCAACCAACCCTTGCTGCTGGATGTGAGCAATGATTTGTTCCCCGATGCGCTCCTGACAACCAAGGCCCCTGTGTCTCGGATCCACGGCATTTTACCCAGTCCGGATAATCGCTATATGGCTCTGAATTTTGTTGCGTCAGGTCATTTGGGAATCGTGGATGGTGAAACCAAAAAGTCAGTCTGTCTGTTTCGCACTACCGAAACGAGCACGGGACGACAGAACCACATGAGCTTTTGGACACCCAGTGGCAACCAGTTGATTGTTGCCAACCAAAGCGGCCGCATTCTTGAACGTGTGGATGTGAAAAGAAACAGCCAGGGTGCCGTCACTGATTTCATTTATAATGCCGCTGCCAGCCTTGATTTTGTCGGCGGTCCCCTGCGGATCAGGAACCAGCCCCAAGCCGCCACGATTGATGCAAGTGGTGCCATTAATTGCGGTGTTAGTGGCGCCGTGGCCGATGATCAATCCCCATTGACACCGAATGGCCAGCCGAAGCAGCACCCATCCATCCGACCCACCAATACCGTCATCTGTCCTATCCCCAGCAGCACGGGCAAGCATGTGTTCGCCTCCCTGGGCGGCGGGGGCATGTTTGTGGTGGATCTGCTGGCCACGCCGATGGCCATCGTCGGTGAATATGACAGGACGATGGTGCATGCCGCGGGTTGTGGCGGCATGGAAGCCAACAGCTACATGCATCTAGCCACTGGCACACCGGGTCCCAATCTTTCAGAGTTCACTGTTTATCGCTTTGGGGTTGGTGACTATCCGTCCTGGCCCCTCGCCAACCTGCCCAACACTCCTGGACCCGTCGCCGTTTGGGCTGATCCGAACAATGGCCTGACGGCGGGTCAACAGATCCCGGCGGGCAGCCATCGCGATGCCCACGGCATGGCCATCGTGGGAGATGAATTGCATCAATTTGACCGCATCCAAAACAAGGCGGAGATCTTCAAGCTGCAACCGCCTTGGGATCATCTCCATCCCCACGACACCTACGACCTCACCGCCTCCCAGGCCTGTGGAACCACCGCTGGAGCCACCACCAGCAACGATCCAACGCCCGATCTGGGGGACGTGGCACCCGATGGACAGACCATTTATATGGCCTTGCGGGGGCCTTTCCCCCTGACCATCAGCCATGCGGCCGCGGGCAGCTGCCCTGGCCTGGGCATCATCCGCAAGGATCCCCTAACCCAAGGTTGGACCCTGGCGTCCGTGTTGCCCACCAGCGTGATGGATTACACCGGCGCCAAAAACCTCAGTGATCCCCACGCCGTGATTGTGCGCCGCAACACCGTCCCCGGTCCCCTGCCCCTGCTTGGGGCTGGCCTGGCCTACCACCGCGCCCGTCAGTTGCGCCGTCGCACGACGCGCTCCCGCCGCCCCGCCTGAGGCAACCCACCCGTGCAGGCTGGGGCTGGCCTGGTTTCGCCCAACCCGGCCGGTCTCTCCATGGGAGTCCTTCCCGTGCTCGATCAGCGCCGCAACTCCACCCAGGCCCGCAGCACTTCCGCCACCGACCAGGCCTGGGCGATGCAGCCACGTGGGGCATGGGGAGCATCGCCATCGAAGATTTCGCTGATCGTGCCAAGCCCCGCCGTTGTCAGGTGATGGCCCATGGCCTCCAGCCAGCGCAGCGCCCCCCCCCGGTCCCCATGGACCCGGGCATGGGCGAGGGCGTAGGGCCCCAGCCACCAGCCCCACACGGTGCCCTGGTGATAGGCCCGATCCCGGGCGACGGGGTCGCCGCCGTAGTGGCCCCGGTAGGCGGGATCGGCCGGCTCCAGGCTGCGCAGTCCCATGGGGGTGAGCAGCCTGGAGCCGCACACCGCCAGCACCCGTCGGGCCTGCTGCGGCGTGAGCAGGTCGTCCGTCAAGGCCACCGCCAGTAGCTGATTGGGCCGCACGGTCGAGTCGTGCCGGCCATCGGGTCCGTCGAGCACATCGAAACAGCAGCCCGCGCTCCCGTTCCAAAAGCGCTGAAACCCTTGCCGCGCCTCCTCCGCCAGGGCCCCATAGCCCTCCGCGGACGCGCCACAGATCGCGGCGAAGTGGGCCATGGCGCGCAACGCGCGATACCAGAGGACATTCACCTCCACGGGCTTGCCGATGCGGGGGGTGATCACCTCCCCGTTCACCTTGGCGTCCATCCAGGTGAGCTGCAGGCCCGCCTCCCCCGCCCGCAGCAGCCCATCGCGGGGATCCCGCTGGATGCCGTGCCGTGTGCCCGCGCAATGGGCCTCCACAATCTCTCTCAACTGGGGAAACAGCTCCTGAATCAGGTGGCCATCCCCCGTGGCCTGTTGGGTCTGGCGCAGCGCCTCCAGGAACCACAACGTGGCGTCCACCGCGTTGTAGTCGCCATCCCCGAGGGATTCCCCACCGTCCGGAAAGCGATTGGGCAACAGGCCGCGGCTGAGGACGGAGGCATGGGTGCGCAGAATCTGGCGGGCGATGGCGGGCCGGCCCGTCGTCAACGTCAGCCCTGGCAGGCTGATCATCGTGTCCCGTCCCCAGTCGCCAAACCACGGATACCCCGCGAGGATGGTGCGCCCGGGGGGTGGCTCCTCCACTGCTTCCCTCTCCAGCTCCGCCATCGCTTCCCCTGTCAATCCCCCCGGCGATCCCCCGCCCGATCGGGCCACCACAAATTGGTCCGCCGCCAGCACCAGCTGCTCCACCCAGGCTGGCGCGGCGCGGGCCACCTCCGGCTGGGCCGCCCGCCACCGCGCCAGCAGGGCCGCGTCCTGGGCCCGGCGCTCGGCCAGCGCCCCTTCCCCATCCAGCGAGGGGTGGGGCACGGTGCTGGCCACCACCGTCAAGGTGGGGGCTTCCGCGCAGAGGCGCGCCGTGATTCGGGCGGCCAACAGATGGTCGTCCGTGC
>JBKCVY010000403.1:0-2114 GCA_046317475.1 Cyanobacteriota bacterium
GGCCTGGGAGGCGGCCGGACGGTTGCTGGTCTCCCCTGCTCCGACCCCGGATCCCCAGACCCTGCCCTCCCTTCCCGCCACCCTGGAGGGACTGCTGTGGCTCAATCGTCTCTGTGCCGAGGATCCCGAATCCCCTTTCCCCGAAGCGACGCTCCGCCACCTAGGGGCGGCCCTCTTGCTTCGGGACTGGGAGGGGCCTGGCGGGGCGCATGACCGGGAATTGGTGCGGCGGGCCGCCGACACCTGGCGACGGGAGCTGGTGGGAGAAATGGTCACCTACGTGTGCAACCGCAACCTCAACGCCAGCAATCACTGCGTCTTGCGCTGTGGCTTTTGCGCGTTTCGCCGCTCGGAAGGGGAGGCTGGTGCCTTCCGCCTCAGCCGTTCTGAGCTCAAGGACCGGGCCGCGGAAGCCCGCGCCTTGGGCGCCACGGAAGTGTGTCTCCAAGCCGGGTTGGATCCGCTGGCCAGCCGTGATGGGAGCCACCTGGATTTCGCGGCCTCGCTCATCGCCGATCTCAAGGAGGCCGCCCCTGGCCTGCATGTGCATGGCTTTTCGCCCCAGGAGCTGCTCTTCCTGGCCCAGCGGGATGGCCTGCCTCTGGCGGAGGTGTTGCGGACGCTACGTGAAGCTGGCTTGGGCTCGGTGCCAGGCACGGCGGCGGAGGTGCTGGTGCCGCGGGTCAGGCAATTGATTTGTCCGGAGAAGCTTTCGGCCCGTGCCTGGGTGGCCGTCATTTGGCAAGTGCATCAGGCGAATTTGCCCACCACCGCTACCCTGCTGGCCGGCCATGTGGAAACCCCGCTCGAACGGCTGGCCCATCTCCTCACCCTTGGCGCCCTGCAACGGGAGGCTTGGCAAGGGGGCCACACCGGTTTCACCGAATTCATTCTTCTTCCCTTTGTTGGCGCCGCCGCCCCCGCCCCCCTGAGGGCCCGGGTGGGTCGGGACCAACCCGATGGGGCGGCCATGCTGCTGCTCACGGCCCAGGCCCGCCTCCTACTTGGCCCCTGGATTCGCCATCACCAATCCAGTTGGGTCAAGCTGACCTTGCCCGTCGCCGCGGAAGCCCTCCATTGGGGCTGTGACGATCTGGGCGGCACCTTGATGGAAGAGCACATCATCACCATGGCGGGCGCCGCGGGGGGGACCCAACAAACTGCCGAGGCCCTGCGCGCCGCGGCCACCCACCGCCAGCGTCCGGTTCGCCAGCGCACCACGCTTTACGGTGGGGTTGGAGCCCCTTGGCGATCCCATTGACCGGATGAAGGCCCATTTCCCCGCCTGGCCACGGCTTGGCCGGTTCGCCGCGCGGGTCCCTCGACGCGGCATCCCGCTCGGATTCACCCTGGCCACGACGTTTCTGCTGCTGGTGGGGCCCGCCATCCTGCTGAGGCGCCTGCCGCGGCCCCAGGCGATCGGCCTGGAAAAGCTCATGGCCACGGCGAGCTTGGTGCAAAGTTTTGGCCCCAACCCGAACCGTCCCGCGCCTGCCCTCTGGCGGCAGCGGTTGGGCGAGGTGACGGCAAACAGGCTCTGGCGTCTGCAGACCCGTACCTGGTGGCAGTTTTGGGATGGCCAGGCCGGCGGTCAACCCTTTCTGGCGATAACTGCCCGGGGCCTCCCGGCCGCTGTGCCGCCCATGTCCACCAACCCACCGCTGCTCGTGGGGGATTTGCTGGTCTTTTCTCCCGATCCAGTGGCGCGCCAGCAGTTGGGCGAGCGCCTGCGACCCCAGGTGCGTCGCTCGCCGGGATTGCGGTTGCGGTGCCTGCCCCGCATGGAGCGCGAGCAGGCGGTGTTTTGGCGACCCACGGCCCTGGGGGTGATTTTTGGCCCGCTGGCCGCCTTCCTGCAGGATGTGCAGGAAGGGTGCCTGACCCTCAGCCTGCGGCCAGACGGGCTGCTCTGGGATGGGGAAGCCGCCTCCATCGAGGGAATGCTGTTGCAACCGTCGGGCCCTGGCGCCGGCGCGCCCAAGGTTTTGGAGGCCCAACCCTCCACCACGGATGGACTTTTGGAGGTGGAGGGGCCCTCGTTGGAGCGCCTGCTGGCGGGGTTGCTGGCCCGCGAGATCATCCGCCAACCGCTGGCTGAACGCTATGGACTGGGG
>JBKCVY010000404.1:0-3489 GCA_046317475.1 Cyanobacteriota bacterium
CTTTGGGGCTGTGCAACAAAATGCTGATGATCAGGTGGACGCCGCTCAGCATCCAGCAGCAGGACACAATCGGTTTCAAGATGGAGTGTGCGGGGGGGGGATCAGACCTGTATGGCGGGTGGCGATGGTTGGATCGGGACACCGGACTTGGCGGGCTGAATCAGGGATTCTCCCGTCATCCGTGCCGGTTTGGGCAGGCCGAGAATATCGAGAAGCGTGGGGGCGATGTCCGCCAGCCCGCCGCCCTCCCGAAGCCGCACATCGGTGGCGTGCCCTGGTAGTTGACGCTTTTCGCCCTCGACAAGAATCACGGGCACGGGATTGGTGGTGTGGGCTGTCCACGGTCGACCATCGGGACCCCGCATTACCTCAGCGTTGCCGTGGTCAGCGGTGATCAACATGGTGCCACCCATGCGCGTGACAGCTTGGAGGAGCTGGCCCACACAGCGATCGACGGTGCTGATGGCCTCTGCGGTCGCCTGAATTTGACCAGTGTGTCCCACCATATCGGGATTGGCATAGTTGATCACCACCAGTGAATAAATGCCCTTGTGAATAGCGGCAATACAATTTTCTGTCAGTTTTTCAGCCGACATCCCTGGTGCCATGTCATAGGTGGGGACGCGGGGCGAGGGAACAAGGTGTCGATCTTCACCGGGAAAGGCCAACTCAATGCCACCATTCATAAAGTAGGTGACGTGGGGATATTTCTCGGTTTCCGCCGTTCGAAACTGACGCAAGCCATGCTCTGAGACCACCTGACCCAGCAAACCATCCAAGGATTCCGGCGGGAAGGCCACCGCCACGGGCAATCCCTGCTCGTACTGGGTAAAAGTGACCACCGCCAGGGGGTGGATGGGCTCCCTCGGGAAGCCGTCGAAATCGGCGCACACCAAGGCCCGAATCAGTTGACGAACCCGATCCGGCCGAAAATTGAAGCAGATCAATCCATCTCCAGGCTCCAGAAGCGACGTGCCGAAGCGAACGGGCTCCAGAAATTCGTCAGTGATGTCTTGGGCGTAGGAGTCGGCCAGCACCTCCAGGGGGGGGTGGGGACTGAGCTCACTGGGCTCGGTCAGAAGGCGATAGGCCTTCTCCGTGCGATCCCAGCGATGGTCGCGATCCATGGCCCAATACCGGCCACAAAGGGTGGTGATCTCTCCCACCCCCGCGTCGTCAATCAGCTCCTGGATGCGCTCCAAGCAAGCTGGGGCGCTCGTCGGAGGGGTGTCCCGTCCATCCGTGATGACATGGACGCACACCTTTGTCAAATCACGCGACGCGGCCCAGCGGAGCAGCCCCCCTAAATGCTCAAGGTGGCTGTGTACGCCGCCGTCCGAACAGAGTCCAAGCAGGTGAAGGGTGTGGCCGTTGGCCACAAGGGCGTCGGCCAGCACATTCAGCGCTGGATTGTCATTTAAACTTCCATCTCTCACAGCTTGGCTGATCCGCACCAACTCCTGCCGGATGACGCGACCAGAGCCAATGGTTAAATGGCCGACCTCAGAATTTCCCATCTGGTCGTCGGGCAGGCCCACGGCTCCACCGCTGGCGGCGATGAGAGTGTGGGGATAGGCCTGCCAAAGGGCATCCATGACAGGCGTTTCGGCCGCTGTAATCGCGTTGGCCGGACTCTCTGCGCTGTATCCCCACCCATCCAGGATGGCCAAAACCACGGGAGCGACGGGGGAGGCGCCAGTAAACGTGGGAGGCGAGGGAAGAAAAGGACGCTCACCCTTGGGAGAGAGCACTGGAGAGGCCGTCTTGGCGATGGCCTGCTGGGAAGGAGGGAATGGATTCACCCTAGGCCTGCTCGCTGATGTGACCTCAAGCACCGCCAAGCTACATCCAAGCCCACCAGGGTCCAGGGATGGGAGACGAAGCGTCAGGTTTTGGGAACATCCTCAAGCCGCCCGTTCAGGGCGATTGCGTTTAATCTCAGGCCCCTGGGGCGGGAGAGCGCCAATGGCCCAGTCCTTATCCGAAGGTCCTTCCCGCGTCGAAATCCTCTCCACCCAAGAATTACGTCGGACCCTGGACCGACTCGCTTCCCAGATAGTTGAATCCGCGAGCGAATCGCGTGATCTCTTGCTGTTGGGGATTCCCACCCGGGGCGTGGCCCTCGCCAAGGTGCTCGCCGAGCGGCTGGCGGCCATCACGGGCCATTCCATTCCCCATGGCAGCCTCGATCCCACCTTTCACCGAGACGACTTGGACCGGGTTGGGACCCGTCTGGTGGAGGCCACCTCTCTCCCCGCCAGCGTGGATGGCCGTCTGGTGGTGTTGGTCGATGATGTCATCTACACCGGCCGTACCGTCCGGGCTGCCCTGGAGGCGCTTCAGGCCTGGGGACGCCCGCGCAAGGTGGAACTGGTGGTGATGGTGGATCGCGGCCACCGGGAACTCCCCATCCAGCCGGATTTCTGCGGACGGGTTGTGCCCACGTCCCGTCAAGAAACCATCCAGCTTTGCCTGCAGGCTGTGGATGGACAGGAGGGGGTGTTCCTCCTCCACCCCTAGGCCCAGGATTGGTGCTGGGCAGGCTTGCGCAGGCCTTGGTGACCCTCCCTGCGGACGGAGCTCCGCTGGGGCGGGGGCCTGTTCAATCCACCCCGGATCAGAGAGCTCCTTGGCTCAGAGCTTCGTCAACTCGTCCGGCCGAAAATGGGCGCGAAATTTTCCAAAGGCCACCACCACAGGCAGGGTGGGGCTGACAGTCCGCCCCTTCCAACCGTCAATGACAGACACCACTTCCCCCTCCTGACCGCGCATCTCAAAGGGGAGGCCCCGATGGGCGGGGTGGGTGAACACGATCACGCTGGAGCTCACTGTCACCCGATCACCAGGCTGCATACACCCTCCCAACTGGGCGACATCTTGTCACGCTCAGGTCAAAGCTGAGGCCTCACTGTTGGCACGTGGCTTCAGGGCCGTTGTCCACCACGCGTCCGCCCAGGGCGCGACAAGCCTCCCCGAAGGCCTGCCATTCCGGCACGCCCGCCTGCACCCGCCGCCGCACCTGATCATCCAGGGTCTTCCTGGGGATGGCATAAGGCAAGGGCCCATGGGCTTCCACCCGTTTCTTCTCCACCTTGGCGAGGCCCGCCTCGACGGTTTTGCGTAGGGCCAGGCCGCGGTCCCGCCAATGGGGGTGGTTGAGGCTGTTCAGCGCGGCGAGGGCCTCCCACCACCGTTCTTTGGCGGCCATGGCCTGGGCCCGTTCCAGCTCACCTTTGTTTTTGGCCCAGATTTGCTGGAACTGATCCTTCATGGCCACGATGCCAGGATCCCGACCGGTGGTGTCACTGAGGCCCAACAGGGCCAGGGCGCCCGCCAAATCCCCACCCTCAAACGCGTTGAGCGCGGAGCGCTGCAGCTGGCCTCGCCAACGGCGCAGCTGCCGCAGATCCTTCTCGGTCGCGGCCTTGGAGGACACCAACTCCTGTTGGAGGCGCAAGGCCAACGCGAGCTTCCCAGCGCCCCACAACC
>JBKCVY010000405.1:0-1532 GCA_046317475.1 Cyanobacteriota bacterium
AACTACACCCTGGAAAAAGCTCTCAAGGATCAGGGAATCGCCAGCATGATAGGTCGCTATGCTTCTTCATTATCTCCCGAAGTGAGGCAGCGCAGTGAGTTCAATACACAGAAAATGCTGCTCGCTGTGGGGGAGCGGGAAGTGGCCAAGCTGAGAGATCGTTTTCAGCGTTTCTCGCCCCATTTCCCGGGCATGCAACTGTTGGAGAAAACCGCCATCGCTGACTGGGAGCCCAAGGTTGCCCTGCGGGATGGCCAGCTCCGAAGTGAGGATCTCCTGGCCATTGGCATCCGCGATCAGGCCACGGCTGTGGATTACGAGGCCCTCGCGGAGTCCTTTGTGGACCAGGCCCGCCACTGTTTCGTGGGGCAGCCGGGACGAACCTTGGAGCTGCGTTTGGGGACGGAGCTGCGCAACCTCACGCCCGATGGGGAAGACTTTTTGGTGGACCTAGCCCCCTGGCCGGGGGCTGAAGGGGCTGCCGGTCGGGTTGCGTCTCGGCAACGGCTGAAGGCGCGCCATGTGGTGGTGAACGCTGGTGCCCACAGCCTGCTGTTGGCACAGCGCATGGGGTATGGCCTGCACTATTCCTGCTTGCCGGTGGCGGGCAGCTTCTATTTCACCCCCGCCGTCTTGCGGGGCAAGGTTTACACCATGCAGAATGACAAGCTGCCTTTTGCTGCCCTGCATGGAGATCCCGATGTGCGGGTTGCGGGGCAGACAAGGTTTGGACCAACAGCCCTGCTGCTCCCCATGTTGGAGCGCTACCGACCAGCATCCTTCGCCGAATTTTTGCGGGTGCTTCGCCTGGATGGCAATGTCTTGGCCGTGCTGGGCCAGCTTTTTGCTGATGCGGACATTCGCGCCTACATCCTGAGAAATCTCCTCTATGAGGTTCCCGGCTTGCGCAGAAAGCTATTCCTGGCGGATGTGCGAAAAATCGTGCCTGACCTGCAGCTCGAAGATTTGCGCTTTGCCCAAGGCTATGGGGGGGTTCGTCCCCAACTCATCGATAAAGATCGGCGTCAATTGATGTTGGGAGAGGTGAGCATTCCCGCCCGTCCCGGTCTGATGTTCAACGTCACCCCTTCCCCCGGCGGCACCTGTTGCCTGGGCAATGCCCTGCGGGATGCGCGGGCCGTGGTGGATCGCCTGGGTGCCCAGCTGGATGGGCCAGCCCTTGAGCGGGAGTTGCTGGTGGGCGCGCCGTCTGGGGAAGCGCCCACCCCTCACCCCAGCTCCCCAGCCCCCTGCCCTCCCCCCATGGCGGAGGGCAGGGGGCTGGCCGCCAATTCCTGATCAATTAGGGCGTCCAACGTGACGGCCGAGTGCACCAGGGCCAGGTATTGGCGAAGGATCCGCTGACTGCGTTTCATCGCCTGGCTCGGGTGCCTGGCGCCTTCTCCCTCGGTTGGGTGGAGTGCGCCACCGTCCTCGCTCAGCAACTCCAGGCTCTCTTGGCGGGCCATGAGGGCCACCACGAGTTCGTGAATCCGTTGTCGACGATCGGCCATGGTGGGGAGGACGTTCTC
>JBKCVY010000406.1:0-5176 GCA_046317475.1 Cyanobacteriota bacterium
CGCAGGCCATTGGCCACCCCGAGGCGACCGCCCTCGAAGCCCTCAAAGCAAGCTTCGCGGATGGCCTTCAGGGAGGAGTGGGCATGGGCGTCGGCCACCACCGGCGGCAGTCCCAGAAGGCGGGCGTAGAAGTCGCCGCAGAGCTGGTCGGCCATCACCACAGGGGTGCCGCTCTCCGCGTCAATGGCGTAGTACTCCCCATTCCAAAGGAGGCGGTCAAAGTTGGCGCGCGATTGTTCCAGCCACGGGCCGAATTCCCGCTGTTCCGCCGTGGTGTCCAGACCGAGCCGCCATTGCAGGCGCTGGGCCATCGCCAGGGCCGCCTCCAGGGCGGCGATCCAGAGGGCGCCGCAGTAGGCGCTGACCCCCTGGAGGGGCCAATCATCAAACGTCTGGTCGGGAGCGCCGCCGTTGTCCGGCAGGCCATCCTGGTTGACGTCAAAGGTCTTGAGGTAGCGCAGGGCCTGCACCGAGGCGGGCCAACACTGGGCCAGGAAGGCCAGGTCCTCGCCCGTGGGGGCCAGGCGGAAGGTGCGCCACACCTGCAGGACGAAATCACTGGCCAAGTCCTTCCAGAGATTGCAGTCCTGGTAGGCGGTGTAGTTGGTGGCGTCGAACGGTCGCTCGTTGGGGGCTCCCAGGTCGTGGGGGGTGGCGCCCGCCACCTTGCGCGGCGCCTCCACGCGCCCCTTCCCCTGGGTGAAGTACCAACCGATGGGACGGGGCGTTGGGTCGGCGGCGGGAATCGCCCGGGCAAAGCTGCGCAACACCGCCTTGTCCAGTTCCGGCCAGAGCTGCAGCAGGGCGAAGGAGCCGTAGAGACGCACGTCCAGGCTTTCGTACCAGGCGTAGTCGAGGCACTCCAGCACCCCGAACCGTCCCACCGGATCCTCCGGGGAGGCCGCTGTCCAGAGGGTGCCGCCACTGGTCAGGTCGTACAGCTCATTGCAGAGGGCCATGCGCAGGGCCTCCGGCAGATCGGCCCGCTCCACGACAGGCGCTTGCCAGGACTGGATTTGGGCCCTCCAATCACGCCAATCCCGCAGGGCTTCGGCGGCGATGGTGGCCGCCTGGTCGCCGTTGGCGCCAAAAAAATCAGTGTGGCGGCGCAGGGCCTGGCAGCCCGTGGCAAAGGCGGTGACGGGCAAGTCCCAGGCCAGCGCCACGGGAATCTCCAGGGTTTGGCCGGGTTGGAGGTGGCACCGCACGGCCAGGGCCGCGCTGGCGGGATCCTGCCGGCCGCCGCGGCGATCGTTGTCGCTTTCGGGCACCGACCCCTCACGGGAGAAGGGGGTCCAAATCTCTTCGCCGCTGCCCCAAGGGTTCCAACGGCCGCAGCGGAAGATCTCCACCGGCAGCCCTCCATAGCTGGCTTCCTCTGGCACCGCCAGGCACCATTGCCCGTCGCCCTCCGCCGGGGGACTGCCGTTGGGACGCTCGGCGCCCTCCAACACGATGCCCTTGAGTCCCGGTTGGGTGATCAGGCGATTGCGCTGGCCGTCCGTGCGGCCGATGGCGGGCACGTAGTTGTGCTCCGGGCTGCCGTCGTCCCGGAAGTGGACGGCCGCGGCCGGGTCGGTGTTGGTGAACCAGCCGCAGGTGTTGCGCCAACTCACCAGTAGGGAAACGGTGAGGGGGTTGGGGGTTGGATTGCGCAGGGTCCAGATGAACAGGGCCACGGGGTAGCTGCTGCGCTGGTAGTCGCCCGGCAAGATCGGACTGAACGCCTCACAGCTGGCTTCCGCCTGAAACACCCCGTGATAGCGCGTCTCACTCAGGGGAAAGCGGGCGGAGTAGGTGCCGCTGCCGGGGGGCAACCACCTCCAGGCGCTGAGGGGAGGGGCCGAATCGGAGCGGGGCGCGTCGGGAGGGACGGCATGGCTGTCATCCCGCTCCGGCGCCAGGGCCAGTGCCCACGCCTGGCCGGCCTCCCCGTTGTGTTCATGGAGGGCGAACTGGCAGTCGGGCACCACGCCAAACCAATGCTCACCCCCGTCGAGATGCCAAAGATTGAACGTTCCATCGGGAGCGCGGCCAAGGCAGCCCGCACCCATCCCGCCGAGGGGCATGCCATGGTTGGGGCCATCATCCAGATTGCTGGCGTAACGCACGGTGTACGGCTCTTGCCAACCGTCCCCGAGGGAGTGCCGCCAGCGCGCCGGAGGGAGGAGCCAGGGGTGGGAGGCTTCCGGGGAGGATTGACGGGACCGAGGCAGGCCGAAGGGCATGGCCATGGCGTGACATCCGTCACAGCATGTCAGATCGGGCCACGGCGGAGGCGGGGGAAGGGGCGGACAGAGCCTTTTCCTTCTGGCGATCCGCCATGACATGGCATAAAATGAGCCACGCGAAGTCGTCGGAACGATGGTGCATCAATACTGCAATTCTTTGCCAAAGCTACGCGAATCCATTGTCCCGAATTAGCCCGCACACCAGGTGATGATTCGCATGAATAAAGCAAGGCGCAAATTACAATCCATCCTTTCCTACAAACCAAAGATTGACGGCCTCATTTCGGTGGCGATGTTCTCCCTTTTCATCCACCACCTCCCACACCTCTGGTGGTCTGCAGATTGTTCTAGGGATGGTCCTGTCTGGCGAGTTCCAGCCAGGTCGTCACGGCGTCCTCGACGCGGAGATAGGAAGCGATGGCTGGCAACTGTTGGACGGCTTGTACATCCGGCCTTTCCGACACCTGTTGACGGCGCAGCTGGGACCAGTGCAAGTCGTTGTCCCATCAATCTTATTTCGTTTCACCGGCTCCTCAAGCGATGATCCCTATGCATTGATCATGCCTACCAGCACAGCATATGTGGCTGCTCCCTTGAACGCATGGCCAGCCAAACGGGAAAACGGTGATCTCATCTTTAGCATCCAATTCAATCCTTATCTTGTCCCCTAGCTCCTTGGTGTTGAGACAACGTTGGACACGCACAACGCTGGATTAATTCTGGTTTTCTCCTTCCCTCAATTTACCGCACACATGGCCATCCAACCTCCTCCCAGTCTTTACCTCCAGGAATGGTTCAGACCCCGGTGGGCCATCCCGGCGGGCTGCCTGCCCAGCCAGGTTGACCAGAACAGCGTGATTGCCCAAAATTTCTGCCGGAACCGCCCCAACAACAACGCAATTCAAGTCACAGTATCATTAAGTTTTTTGATCCATTCCCAATTCTTAGTCCCAACGGCATTGAGCCGCGTTCAACGCACACAAGAGGCACAATGATGTGATTTAATGGTTTACATTTAACCGACCCAGGAGGTCGCGTCAAGGTCCCTCACATTCAATCCTCCCTAAAGACAACTGAGGCCCACTCTGACCAGGTGACCCCAAAATCTGTGTTTGGCTCCAAATAAATTTCTCAGCTGATCCGGTTCCATGTCCCCACAATCCAGTCCATCCATTCACCCGGTGAATCATTCCATAGCTTCCTCCCCTGCAGAAAAAACCTACCGTCCCGAAGTGGATGGCCTCAGGGCAGTGGCCGTGCTCGCCGTCCTCATCAATCATATTGACCACCATTGGCTTCCAGGAGGGTTCCTGGGCGTGGACCTATTTTTTGTGATTTCTGGATACGTTGTTACCGGTTCTTTGCTGAGAAGAAAGGAGACAAATTGGCGACAGATGCTTGCAGGTTTTTACACCCGTAGATTTCGCCGATTGATTCCAGCCCTGCTGCTGATGGTTGTTCTCGTTGCAATATTTTTTAGCTTTTTTGTACCAAAAGGTGATGATCTCTACACACCTTTTATCCGCACTGCACTGACATCGCTAGTGGGATTGTCCAATGTCTACCTGTTGAAAACTGGAACCAGTTACTTTGATGCCAATACACAATACAATCCGTTCCTGCATACATGGTCTCTAGGGGTTGAGGAACAGTTCTATCTGTTCTGGCCTATCCTTTTTATCCTCACAGGAGTGGGTTTTCAAACCACCAACAAAAAGGCCCTCAAGTCATTACTCTACCTGACGCTGCTTTTAACAGCAACATCTTTCATATTTTATCTCAAGCTCTCCAGCGACGTCAATTCACCGGCAGCATTTTATCTGATGCCAGCGCGCTTTTGGGAATTAGCGGCTGGATGCTTGCTCTATCTTTCGCAAAAATTGCAAGGTCCTGGCCAATCCTTTGAGAAATGGTTCAGCCATCCCCCCATGGAATGGGGGATGTTTCTTCTGTTGATTATCACTTTCTGTTTGCCTCTTCAGCAGGCCAGCCAGTTCAAACCCCTTTTTGTTCTGGCCACCACAATCCTTTTGGCCGGTTTGCGATCCACCAGTTCCCTGGGGACTTGCTTGAGTCACCCCGTCAGCCTAGCCATCGGGGTGTCCTCCTACTCCCTCTACCTCTGGCACTGGCCGTTGATCGTGTTGCTGCGATGGACCATCGGATTCAACTTGCTACTTCTGCTACCACTGCTCACGGCAATTGGCTGCTTCACGTTTATATCCTATAATGTTGAGGTAAAATTTCGCTTTGGCAAGACGGGCGGCCATCCTTTTTTCGGCCCATTAGTTCTCTATCCTCTGCTCTCCTTGCTGTCGGGACTCTTCGTTGTTGCCCTTGGCAAGCTGCCAGGAGGATTCCCTTATTTGGGTAATCATAGTATAAATTATGATGATTATTCCAATTCCAAGCGCATCACTGGCACCTCCGTCAATACATTCAACTGCTTTGCCGAGCCCACCGAAGCCTCCGCGGCCAGTCGGTTCCGACCTGGCTGCCTGGCGGTGACAAACCCCAAACGACCAACATTGTTTTTTGAGGGTGACAGTCATGCCAACGCAATCATTCCCCTGGCGGGATCGCTCTATCAATCTGGTGAGTTCAACGTCAGTGTTTTTGCCAAGGGAGGTTGCATCATGCCCGAAGTGAAGCAGTGGAGCAAAAAACGCCATCTCGCCCCGCGCTATCGCGAATGTGGCCCCCATGCGCTCATGAGAGAGAAAGTGCTCCTAGAAAAAGTCAAACCGGGGGATCAGGTCGTACTTGTCAGCTTTTTCGTCCCCTACATTGATGATGATCCTTCCATTCAAGCCTTTGAAAGATCCATTTCCAGGCTTGCTGAAAAGTTAGAGCCCAAACAGGCCGGTATCATCCTCTTTGCCCCCCTACCTGTTTTCTCCGACCGGGTCGCTGTCCAATCCCCCTTGAGCACCTGCTTCCCCACC